>JBILCT010000263.1:0-2854 GCA_044353025.1 Ferruginibacter sp.
ATTTCACCCGTGTGATTGACACAGGAATTTCACCTGTTTTATTGTCGATCATCATCGTTTTGATTATAACTGCCATTCACTCGTTTAAAGCACATATCGGCGCAAAATTTCAGGTTTTCTTTACATCAGGAAAAATTCTGCTTTTAATCTTTTTCATCATTGCAGGTCTAAACTATGCCCCCGACACAGAATTCAAGCAAACACTTGATACAGGATTTAACTGGCTTGATTTTCAACAACCCGGATTTTGGATCGGTTTGATATTTGTTTCTTATGCGTATTCAGGATGGAATGCAAGTGCATACATTATTGATGACATTCGCAATCCAATTAAAAATGTTCCACGTTCAATTTTTATAGGCACTTTTCTGGTTACCATTCTTTATGTGCTGATCAATTATGTGTTCATGATTTCAGCGGAAGCATCCGCCTTGAAAGGAAAAGAAGAAATTGCACACATTGCAGCGAGCTATATATTCGGACAAACCGGCGCAACGATTGTAAGTGCCATGGTTTCTTTCTTTTTGATTTCAACGATTGGCTCTATGGTGATTGTAGGACCAAGAGTAATCAAGAGAATGGCCTCAGATTATCCCGAGTTTTCCTATTTCGCCAAAGACAATAAAAATGGCATACCGGTAAGAGCGATACTTCTTCAATCTATGATCGCAATTTTATTGTTATTAACCAGCTCATTTGAATTTATCATTACAGCCATTGGTTTTGTATTATGCATTTTTACCACCCTTACAGCCCTTGGACTTATTTATCTCCGTTATAAAAACCCGGATCAAATCCGTCCAATTCGTGTTCCATTATTTCCAATCACACCATTGCTTTTCATCGGTTTCAATTTGTGGACTATGGGATATTTATTTATCAATAGACAAAAAGAGGTTGCTGTTGGATTAGGTTTTGTGGTCATTGGCTACTTTTTGTATTTGTTCTTGTCAAAGTCTGTTGCCAAGAAATCAGCGGTGGTTGCAATCCTTCCATTACTGTTGTTTATTCATGGCTGTAACAATTCAAAAGAAAACAAAGAAAAAACGGTCACTTCCGAGATCTCAACGGTAGAATCTCCTAAAACGGTAAGCTTTCAAAAGGACACGATTTTAGACAATAGAGCACTTGAAATTGCCGGTCTGGCAAAATCAGGATTTAATGATTCTTCTACCCGATATGCCATTCAGAAACTCAATAGTATATGGGCTTTAAAAACACAAAATATTTTGAATCCGATTCGTCATTGGTCAAATCAAATCACACCGAATGACTCAATGCCCAAACTTGTATTTTATCCGTTTAGTGGACCAGATTTTGAGTTTGCCAATGCTTATTATCCGGAAGCAGATATGTATATCATGTGCGGACTGGAGAAGGCAGGAAATGATTCATCCTATTTGTTTAATCACAATCTACCTGTTGATAGTTTCATTAGCTCGGCAGAGAAATATTTTTACTACGCAGACCGCTTTGGTTTTTTCAGAACCTTGGACATGGAAGCACAGTTTGAAATATACGGTGTGGTAGATATTTTGGCTTTATACATAAAAAGAGCAGGTGCAGAGATTGGAAAGGCGGAACTATTATCCTGGAACAGCACCAAAGGAACATTGGAAAATACAGCACCCAATGGTTCGGCAGATGTCTGTCATTTTACATTCAAATTTCCATCTGGAAAAATTTCTTCTCTGTATTATTTTTCCAAAGATCTGAGCGATCATGGATTAAGCAAAGACTCAACCTGGTTCAACTGGGTTTCGGCAAACGCCTCCGGAAAAAAAATGTATAGTCTTACCAAATCAGCATCATACCTGATGCATACACAAGTGTTTACTAAAATCAGAGATTACTTGTTAGGCAACTCTCAGTTTCATATTCAAGACGACTCAGGATTAAAGTATCAAGATATGGTTGGTACCGGAAAGCAAGTCAAAATATTTGGCAGATATTCCGCTGTAATTCCTGTTTTCAGTCAATACTTGCAGAAAGATTTAGCAGAAAAATATAAACAAGACTCAGTGGTTTCATTGCCATTTCGGATTGGATATAACCTCAGACATCAGGAAACCTGTTTACAGGTCATGATGAAATAACAGACATTCCATTAATTTGCCCGGATATTGCGAATCAATATGATCCGAATAATTTTTTTAATTGTATCTATTTATTTCTTTGTAAATATTTCGGTAGCTCAATCTATCCGCTTGATAGATGATAGTTTATTATTAGCCATTTTAAAACAAGAAGATCCCCAATTGGATGTGGTTATCAGCAATCCGGATAAATATGAATTTCAGTTAATCTACACCCGAGTCATTCGCGATTCCGGAAAACCCGTCCGCTTCGATGAAAGAAGTTTTCATTTAGACAAAGCTTATTTTTACCCGGCAAGTCTTATCAAATTCCCACTCAGTATTATTGCCCTGGAAAAACTGAACAGATTGGCTGATAAAAATATTGGACTTGAAACAAAATTCAAACTGAATACTTGCAGTTGTGATCCGGCAACCAATAGTTATGTCCGCAAATCAAAAATTCCAAATTTTCAACAATTCATTCGTGAGTTGATGATTATGAGTAATAATGATGCATATAATTTGTTGGTTGATTTTGTCGGGAAAGATGAATTTAATTCGAGAATGAAAAAACTTGGATATGATGGTATCATTCTAAAAAGAAGATTTGTAAGCGGTTGTTCTGAATCATTGAACCGATTACATGGCGGCTTTGAATTTTACTCGGATGAGGATTCTGTTTTACTCAATCTGCCTTGCGACTCATCCTATGAAGTATCAGAAATTCCTTCAAAATACATCACATCAGCCGGCCAATATAAAATTGAAAACAAAAA
>JBILCT010000026.1:0-8544 GCA_044353025.1 Ferruginibacter sp.
AGAATGCAAGAAAAAATAGTAACGCCCAGCACCTCGCTCATAGGTGAAGCAAGGTCTCGACGGAAGCCTACCTCATTTCTGGCTTTCAAAAAATCATCGCTGATTTTCTGAAATTTACCGCGCATGAGCCCTTCAATATTAAATGCTTTGATAACCCGCAATCCTGATATCGTTTCGTCGATGATAGAAAATGTTTCTCCACTTTTTTGAGATACCAAAAGAGATTGACTTTTCAATGATCGACTGATTCTTCCGATCACCAATCCCATGATAGGAATGCAGATTAAGATAAAGATGGTCAACTTTGGACTGATGTAAAAGAGGATCGAGAGGTTAATGATGATGGAAATTGGGTCTTTGAACCAACCTTCCAATGTGCCAATGATAGAACCCTCCACTTCCCCAACATCATTGGTGATTCTGCTCATGATATCACCTTTGCGTTTTTCTGAAAAGTATCCGATGGGAAGTCTCAATAATTTTTCATGCATGTCAATTCGGAGCTCATTGGATATTGCGTTTCTCACCGGACCGATGGTTCTGGCGGATAAATAAATAAATAAATTTTTGAGTACGACAGAAACGATGATCAATACACATACCCATGCAAGGGCTTCCTGACCGTTACCAGCCCTGATCAACGCACCCAATTCATCGTTGACTGTTTTAAGTACCCAATTGGAGTTGGATTTGATAATGGTGGCTTCGTTTACTCCAAACAACAGTTGAAGAAATGGAAATAACATAGCTAACGAAAGCACTGAAAAAACAATGGAAAACAATATGAAAACCAAATAGCGATAAATAGGGCTTTGATATTTTTTCAGGTACGAAAAGATCCTTTGATATCGGTTCATGCTCAGAAAGGTGTGGGATGTTGGGCAAAGTAACTACATTTACATCGATAAATCATAGAACATGATTGAAGGAAAAAGACAGAAACAAGTTGCAGCCGTTTTGGAAAAAGAGTTGAATGATATTTTTCAACGCTTGGGATTAAATATGATTCAAGGTGGAATGGTCTCTATTTCAGGTGTAAAAATCACACCCGATTTATTTGACGCCCGCGTATATCTGAGCTTCTTTCAGGTACCTGATAGCCACCAAGCACTCAAAACCATCCAGGATAAAAGCTGGGAAATCAAACGAGAGCTGACCACTAGAGTGAGGCATCAATTCAGAAGTATGCCTCAGCTTACATTCTACATCGACGATACCCTCGATTACGTTGACAAGATGGAGAAATTATTCAAAGAAATTAAAGAGAACGAGTCAGGTTCATCCAATTAAACAAATTAACTGAGACATGTACTTGCGTTTTGCGTGGCGTTATTTTCGTTCGAAAAAATCCACCCATGCGATACAAATCATTGCATGGATAACCACCTTGGTTATTGCATTTGCCACATGTTGCCAGTTTTTGGTGTTGAGTGTTTATAATGGTTTCGAAGATTTGGTCACATCCATGTATTCTTCATTTTATGCGGAGGTAAAATTTGTTCCAAAGACCGGCAAATATCTTCAAATGGATGAAGCTATGTTTCAAAGTCTTTCTAAAAATGAATATGTTGAAGCGGTAAGTAAAGTGCTGGAAGAAAAGGCGCTTATTCAGCATGGAGAACAGCAAACTGTGATTCAACTCAAAGGGGTTGATGAGCAAAATTCAAGGGTTACGGGAGTTGCTTCAAAGATGCGGGAGGGAAACTATGATTTAGGTGATTCGGAAAATCCAAACATGATTGTTGGTTATGGAGTTAAACAGGCCGCCGGAATATTACTTGATTCTGCGTTCGGTCCGGATATATTGACCGTATATCTTTCAAAGCCCGGCATTCAAAGTAATCAACCGCTGTCTTCACTCAGCCAGGGCTCAATCAAAGTGAGTGGGAGTTTTTCAATTCAGCAAGAATTCGACAATAGTTATGCAGTAACCAACCTGAATTTCGTTCAAACACAAACCGGCATTGAAAATGGGAAATATACCTCGATAGAAATCAAATTAAAAAAAACTGCAGACGAAAAAAAAGTAATTCAGTCTTTTGAGCAATGCACACAAGGAAAATACAACATACAAAATCGCTATCAGCAGAATGTGAGTTTATACAAAACATTGCGTACGGAAAAATGGGTGATATATGCGGTATTAACGATGATTTTAATTGTTGCCGCATTCAACATGATCAGTGCATTAACAATGTTGGTAATGGAAAAGGATCCTGATATCAAGATGCTCATGAGTATGGGTGCTACACAGTGGCAGGTGAAGCGTATTTTTTTAACGGAAGGAATGCTGCTTGGAGGAATTGGAACTTTGAGCGGCATGCTCATTGCGCTATTGATAGGAACAGGGCAGATGATGTTCCATTGGATACCTATCTCCGGAAATAGTTTTTTAATCGATTATTTTCCAATCAGGTTTATGTGGACGGATATGTTGTTGATAGTGATTTCATCAACAACGATCATCAGTTTATCCGCCTGGATACCTGCACGAGCTTCAACGCGCAGTAAAAATTTGTTGGATTACAAAAATCAATAGTCGCCCAAAGTTTCAGGGAGTTGATCCAATGCTGTTTTAAGCTGTGCATCATTTGGTGCAATTCCATGCCATTCATGCGTTCCTTCCATAAAATCAATGCCTTTTCCCATGATGGTTTTCATCAGAATTACGACCGGCTTTTGTTTTCCGGATGCAGCTTTCGCATTTTTTAATCCTTCCAGCACAGCAGCCATATCATTCCCGTTCATTTCCAATACCGTCCAATCAAACGATTCAAATTTCGCACGCAGGTTACCTAAATTCATGACAGCATCTGTAGGCCCATCAATTTGTTGACCATTAAAATCAACGGTTGCGATAAGGTTATCTAGTTTATGGTGAGCAGCAAACAACGCAGCTTCCCAATTTTGACCTTCGTCCAATTCGCCATCTCCCAGTAATGCATATACGAAGTGCTGGTCTTTATTCATTTTTTTAGATAAGGCCGCTCCTGCAGCCACACTCAATCCTTGTCCGAGTGAACCACTTGACATTCTCACACCGGGCAAATGCTCATGGGTGGTCGGATGACCTTGTAATCTGGTGTTTAGCTTTCTGAAACTGGATAGTTCTTCGACAGGGAAATATCCGCTTCTGGCCAAACAGCTGTAAAATACAGGAGATATATGTCCGTTACTTAGAAAGAAAATATCCTCGTTCTCGCCATCCATATTGAATGTTGGATCATGTTTCATGACAGAGAAATATAGTGCGGTTAAAAAATCAGCGCAGCCCAGCGAGCCGCCCGGATGGCCACTTTGAACGGCATGTACCATCCTAACAATATCTCTTCTTACTTGAGAAGCAGTTGCTTCCAATTGAACAATATCCATGTTTTGTAATTTTGAGTGCAAACCTAAATGAAACTCCAGTGCATACAAAAATTTTGTTGTTATGATTTCAAGATGAATAAATCAAAACACGTTATTTCTTATCTTTGAATAAGTTTATAATATTTAAATTTACCCTTAACCGCTGCGTACTCCGATTAATTTCATATTATGGAAAAAGCCATTATCGGATTACTTGTCTCATTTTTCACTACGATTATTTCCATCCCCGTTATTATTCGCGTTGCTCGTGAAAAACATTTATTTGATGAACCCAGTGATCGTAAGCTGCATCATAGCGTAATTCCAACCTTAGGCGGACTTGGAATTTATGCAGGAATTATGCTTTCCTTGCTTATTTTGGTTGTTCCGGCTCAGTTTCCGGAATTGCAATTTTTATTGGCTTCAATGCTGATTATATTTTTTTTAGGAATGAAAGATGATATTCTCATCATTTCAGCTACAAAAAAGTTTGTTGGTCAACTGGTTGCCGCCTTGATATTAATTGTGTTCGCGAATGTGAGAATCAATGATTTTCATGGCATGTTCGGAATTCATCAGCTTCCTGATTGGTTTTCCATTTTGTTTAGCATGATAACCATGGTCATGATTATCAACTCATTTAATTTGATTGACGGCATTGATGGTTTGGCAGGTGGTTTAGGAGTGCTTTCCAGTATTTCTTTCGGGTTTTATTTTTTTATATGTGAGGAATGGCAATATGCGCTGCTCGCTTTTTCTTTGGCAGGAAGTTTACTTGCTTTCTTGAGGTTCAATTTCACACCAGCCAGGATTTTTATGGGAGATACGGGCTCACTCATACTCGGTTTATTGCTGTCGTTTATCGTCATCAAATTTATAAAGCTTGGTACTGCCCCTAATGCGGTCTATTCATTGCCTGCAGCACCAGCGCTGGGTTTTTCAATATTGATGGTTCCTCTTTTTGATACCATTCGGGTTTTTACTTTACGCATTTTCAGAGGTGTGTCGCCTTTCAGAGCCGACAGAAATCACATTCATCATCTGATCATGGATGCAGGTTTTACCCAAGCCAAGACCATGGTAATTTGCATTGCTATTAATCTCTTCTACATCGGGTTTGCATATTTGCTCAAAGATCAAGACATTACAATAAGTTTTGTTTTACTGTTTTTGACAGGTGGACTGGTGACAGGGGTTGCTTATTTTTTAAAATCAAAACATTCAAATTCAATATCAGAAAAAACAAAAAATTGAATGCCCTGATACTTCCTTTGCTTAAAATAAAAAGCTGATTCTCTTTTTTGGTAATTTCGCAAAAAAATAATTCATGTCAGACATTGCTACAATTTTGAATGATACGACCGGCTTGATGCATAAAGCCATACAGCACCTTGAATCTGAACTCTCTAAAATCCGTGCTGGCAAGGCAAGTCCCTCTATGATTGATGGCATCATGGTGGAGTATTATGGCAATCCTACTCTTTTGAGTCAGGTAGCTAACATTGTAGTGATGGATGCTAGAACTATTTCTATTCAACCTTGGGAAAAAACGATGCTTCAACCAATAGAACGTAGTATCATGGCTGCGAATATTGGCATCACGCCTCAGAATGATGGCATTAATATCCGACTTTTCCTTCCCCCCATGACCGAAGAACGCCGTAAAGAGTTGGTAAAAAAATGTAACGGTGAAGGGGAAAACGCCAAAGTTTCAATACGCAATATTCGTCGCGATGCCATTGAACAAATCAAGAAATTGCAAAAAGATGGAACAAGCGAAGATGAATGTAAAGATGCGGAAGCTTCCATACAAAACAATACTGATCAGCATACGGCAATGGTAGATAAGCTTTTATCTGCCAAAGAAAAAGAAATCATGTCTGTCTGATTTTTCAAATCTTTTTCATTTATGCATTCTGCTCGAGAAGCTATTTTTTTGCTGTTTTCCATTCCATTCTATTCCATTTTGATTGGGACTGAATTACTGCTGAGTAACTGGCAACATCGACATTTTTATTCTATTCGGAGCACCCTGGAAAATGTCTTGTTTACCTTATCAAACGCTGGCATAGATCTTTTACTTCGTTCGCTTTTTTATGTTGCTGTGCTCATGTTTTGTTATGATCATCGTTTCATTCAGATAGAGACGGCCTGGATTTATTGGTTGATGTTATTTTTATTGGAAGACCTTGCCTTTTACATTGAACATCGCGTTGATCATTATTGTCGCGTTTTTTGGGCGGTTCATGCCACCCATCATTCCTCCGAGGAGTTTAATTTAACTACCGGTTTCCGATCTTCTGTGTTTCAGCCTGTATACCGTTTCATTTATTTCATACCTATTGCTTTACTCGGATTTGAGCCGCTTGATATCCTTTTCATGTATTCACTCACACAAACCTATGGTATACTCGTACATACACAATATATCAATCGCATGCCACAGTGGTTTGAAGCTGTTTTTGTAAGTCCATCGCATCATCGTGTTCATCATGCCAGCAATGTGGTATACCTTGATAAGAACATGGGTATGTGTCTGATCATCTGGGATAAGATGTTTGGCACCTTTCAGGAAGAACTTCCTGAAGAACCGGTCCGTTACGGACTCACTAAACCACTTTCGCCTTCCAATAATCCATTGGATTGGATCTTGCATGAATGGTATGCCATCTCCAAAGATTTACGTAAAAATGTATCCTGGAGAACCAAATTAAAATATCTGATCATGCCTCCGGGTTGGAGTCATGATGGAAGTTCGAAAACCAGTCAAGAACTCCGCGCCGATTGGAAAAAACAGCAATCAGCGTCCTGATGACTTAACTTTATCCGATGATTGTACAACCTGTTCGGGATGCAACAACCGAACGACTTTTCCTGGACCTTCCAGACATTATTTATAGGGGGGATGCTTCATGGGTAAAGCCATTGGACAAAGACATGAATGCAGTTTTTAATCCTGAGAAAAATAAAGCTTTTAAGCATGGTCAATTGATGCGTTGGATTTTATTGGACGATCATAAAAATACCATTGGTCGGATTGCTGCGTTTGTTAATAAACGTTATAAGTCGAAGGGTGATGAGTTTCCCGTGGGGGGAATCGGTTTTTTCGAATGTATCAACAATCAGGATGCTGCCAATATCCTTTTTGATCAGGCCAAAGCCTGGTTATATGAACAAGGTATGGAGGCCATGGATGGGCCCATCAATTTCGGGGAACGTGATCGCTGGTGGGGTTTATTGCGTAAAGGATTTTATGAACCACTTTATTGCATGAACTACAATCCACCTTATTACGTTGAGCTATTCGAGTCATATGGGTTCGAAATTTTTTTCCATCAATATTGTTTCGGCTTAAATCTGAATGAACCTTTGAGTGCGCGCATTTGGGATCGACATGCCATCATAGCTCAAAACCCTGATTTCAAGGCGATTCATGCTTCTAAAAAAGACATCAATCGTTTCGCAGATGATTTTGCCTACGTTTATAACAAAGCCTGGGCCGGGCATGGAGGAATGAAACAATTATCCAATGAACAAGCCAGACTGATTTTTCAGACCATGAAACCGGTGATGGATGAAAAGTTGCTTTGGTACACTTATCATAAGGATGAACCCATTGCAATTTTTACAAATATTCCAGACCTGAATCAATGGTTTCGTCATTTGAATGGAAAATTCGGCCTTTGGCAAAAATTGCGTTTTTTATGGATGAAACGCTTCAAACCCAACACCAAGTTCAATGGATTGGCTTTTGGCATCATTCCTGAATTTCAGGGTCAAGGCATTGATTCATTTATGATCGGCGAGGCGGCTAAATTGTTACAAAGTCCGAAACTATCTTATCGGCAATATGAACTGCAATGGATCGGCGATTTTAATCCCAAAATGTTGAATATCGCAAGGAATCTGGGAGATGTGAGTGTTAGCAGGGAGCTTGCCACCTATCGATATTTATTCGATCGTACAAAACCATTCAAAAGACATCCAATACTCTAGAGTCCCTCAAATAAGCTACATTTGTTTTTCGCATTTGAGCTCAATATCATGGATAATTTCGTTGTTTCCGCCAGAAAATACAGACCACAACAATTCAACACAGTTGTTGGTCAATCGCATATCACTACCACACTGAAAAATGCCATACTCAATAACCAGTTGGCACATGCATTTTTATTTTGTGGTCCGAGGGGTGTTGGTAAAACTACCTGTGCTCGAATTCTGGCAAAAACAATCAACTGCGAAAGCCGTGATCAAGAAGGGGAAGCCTGCAATCAATGCAACAGTTGTAAAAGTTTTGACCAAGGAACTTCTTTCAATTTGAATGAACTGGATGCTGCCAGCAATAATGGGGTAGACGATATGCGTGATTTAACAGAGCAGGTTCGTTTCGCACCACAAAGTGGCAAATACAAGGTTTATATTGTAGATGAGGTTCATATGTTGTCAACCAGTGCGTTCAATGCTTTTTTGAAAACTCTGGAAGAGCCGCCACCTCATGCAATTTTCATTCTGGCTACAACGGAAAAACACAAGATTCTTCCCACTATTTTAAGCAGATGTCAAATTTTTGATTTCAAACGGATCACCCCGAATGATACCGTTGAACATCTGGAGGAAATTATCGGTAAAGAAGGGATTCAGGCAGAAAGAACCGCATTGCATCTGATTGCTCAAAAGAGTGAGGGTTGTATGCGTGATGCTTTGAGTATTATGGATAAAATTGTGAGTTTTACCGGTGGGCATCTCACTTACTCCAATACATTGGAGCATTTGAATATTCTGGATGAAGATTACTATTTCCGCTGGATAGATCAAATGCAACAACAAAAACTGGCAGATGCATTGGTTTTGTTTGATGAGATTCATCAAAAAGGTTTTGAGGGCGATACGATCCTCGAGGGATTTTCAGAATTCATCAGAAATATTTTGGTTTGTAAAGACGATAAAACCATTTCATTGCTGGAAGTTGCAGAAGATTTTAAACCCAATTATAAAAAATTTGCTGACCAGGTAAATACCGGCTGGTTAATTGCCGCACTCAATATTTTAAATGAATCTGCTATTCAACTGAAACAGGTTCGGAATAAAAAATTGCACATCGAATTGTTGCTGATTAAATTAAGTTATTTAAGTCAGGCGATTGAGTTGACAGCACAGCCCGGCTCACTTGAAAAAAAAAAGACCACTGAGTTA
>JBILCT010000028.1:0-8450 GCA_044353025.1 Ferruginibacter sp.
GTCAATAAGTTCTCCCTAGAACTTCGGAAAAAACAAGGAACAAACAGCGGAAAAATATGGAGTAAGCTTTCAGATCGCCCAACTCGCTTTATTGGAACCTTGTTGCTTACGGCAAATCTTTTACTTGTATTATACGGACTGCTGATCGGCGACATGCTTATGCCAATTTGGATTCGTATCAAGAGCATTCTTCCGCCGGAGGCCAATGACTATGTACACTTCATTCAACTGATTGTAGAGACCTTGTTGGCTTCCACCATCGTATTGGTGGTTGTTTTAGTTTTCCGTGCAATTTTTCGCGCACAAAATGAAAGAATCATCGCTTCCAATCTGCTCAGTAAGATCATTCAGGTTTTTTATGGAATTTTTTCTTCAATAGCCGGTACGTTTGTTGATGCCGCCGAATGGATGCTGAGGTATATTTTGGGTGTCAAGATATATCCTAAAAAAGTTGTTTTCAGCAAAGACGATTTGGAACAGTTTTTTCATCAAAGTAAAAATGAAGAAGAGGAAGAGGCCAGTGAAATCAACAAGGAACTATTTGAAAATGCCCTTTCGCTCAGTGAAACAAAATTGCGTAAATGTTTGGTGCCAAGAAATGAAGTGGTTGCTGTTGATGAAAATACAACACCCGATATCTTGAAGGAATTATTCATTGAAACAAAATTGAGTCGGATTGTAGTTTACAATCAAAACGTTGACAATATTACCGGTTATATTCATCATCTTGATTTGTTTAAACAGCCTGCATCGCTCAAAGAGGTGCTGCATAAAATTCCCATGGTTCCTGAATCCATGAGTGCTACCGATTTAATGAACAAATTCACCAAAGAAGGAAAAAGTATTGCCTGGGTGATTGATGAATTTGGCGGTACAGCTGGAATTATCACGATGGAAGATTTACTTGAAGAGATTTTTGGAGAGATAGATGATGAATATGACCAGCCGGATCAGAATAAGGATCGACAAATTGGTCCGGATTTATATGAATTATCCGGTCGATTGGAATTGGATTATCTGTCTGATAAATTTGATTTGATATTTGATGATATTCATGGGACCGAAACCTTATCAGGATATATCATTCAACACCACAATGCTATTCCAAATAAAGAGGAAACGATATTTGTTGGGAAGTATGAAATAGAAATTTTGAATGTGAGTGAAACCCGTATTGAGACGGTTAAACTCCGTATCGTTTCATAATATGCGGGTTGCTTTCTTATCTCAACAGCCACTCGATGAAATGCAAGTGTTGTCTTATGCCCTTGCTAAAAACAGGCCGGAACTGGAGTTTTGGTTGTTCACCTCCTATGTGAATCAACCATTAGAGACAAGCAAGCCGGATAATTTGCATTGGATTGTTTTATCAAAGCCCTCCACATGGATTACGGGTTGGATATATCGTTCGATCCAACATAAACTTCAGCCTTTGCTCCGTATTCACCAGATTGATACCTTGGTATGTGATGAGCTTCGATGTATGCGGTTGAAAAAAATTCGTGTTATAATGCGGATTACAAAAATGTTGACCGATCGCGAAGTGGGAGCGGAAACAGATTGGGAACAGGTGAAAAGAACAGTTCCAATTACACCCATGGTTACTCCGAAATATCGCATCTCTAAAACCATACCATTGTACATGGGAACAAATTTGTTGCCACATCCGATTTTGGAATTATATCCGCAGCATCACACGATCAATACAGCATATTTTATGGCAGATGCAGGAAGTTGTGATACATTGGCTATGACTCAGTTTTTAAAGGGGTATACGCAGTTTAAAAAATTTCAAAAATCTTCCATGAAGCTGGTGTTGGGCATTCGTTCAAAAGACCGTGTGCAATGGGAGGGTTTGCTGGAACATTATAAGTTACGTGCGGATGTTCGGCTAGCGGAAACTGAGGCTGATCGGAGGGATGCGATGTTTGGTGCTTATGCGGTTTGTTTTTTGCATCAGGACAAAGGCATAGAAAACGACATTTTGAATTTGATGTTGGTTAAAAAGCCGATTGTGATCATGGAGAACAAGGTGCTGAGAGAAATATTTGGACAAGGGGTGGAGGAGATGATGCTGACGGAGCGTGATGTGGCCAAACATCTGATGAACTTATACAAAGAGGAATCTGCACAACAGACTAAACGAGACTGGATGGATCAATGGATAGCATATCATCAAGAAGCGAGTATCTTGGAAACCTGGATGAGTTTGTTATACAGTTGATAGGCATAAAAATTACCTTTGTAAAAATTTTAGCATGAAGAAATCAACGATTTCAATAGATGTACATTTGGATGCGCATCAAGTACCTGAACAAATTCACTGGCAGGCTACAGACAGTACTGCAGACGAAAAGCAAAAAGCAAAAGCGATGTGTCTCGCATTCTGGGATGGAGCAGAACGTTCAGCTTTACGTATTGATTTGTGGACCAAAGACATGATGGTAGATGAAATGGGTGATTTTTATTATCAGATGTTGATGACCATGGCAGATTCACTTTTACGTGCAACCCGTCAGGATGAGCTCTCTGCCGAAATGAAATCTTTTGCCAAAGAATTTCAACAAAAGTTCCAGAAAAAACTAGACGAAGAACAAAATGCATAATTAAACCAAACAAAACATTGAATATGTCACTCGAACAAAAAGTAATGGCGGAAATGAAAGAAGCCATGAAAGCCAAGAATGAAGCGGCTTTACGCGGATTGCGCGCCATCAAGGCTGAAATCATCAAAGCAAAAACAGAGCCGGGAGCAGGTGGCGAACTTGATGAGGCAACCGCCATGAAATTCCTGCAAAAAATGATGAAGCAACGTAAAGACTCACTTGAAATTTTTGAACAACAAGGCCGTGCGGATCTTGCAGAAAAAGAAAAAGAGGAGATGGCCATTATCGAAAAATTTTTACCTCAAGCGATGACTACCGAAGAGATTCAGGTGGTACTGAGAGAGATCATTGCAGAAACGGGTGCATCAGGCGCAGGAGATGCCGGAAAAGTTATGGGTATTGCCAGCAAACGTATGGCAGGCAAAGCTGATGGAAAGTTGATTCATCAATTGGTGAAGGATTTGTTGGGATAATCAAACACTTCGTATGTTCATAGACGTGATTTTTCTTATTCTGATTTCTTTCGCCTGTTTTCAGGGGATGAAGAAAGGTTTGGTAAGATCACTGCTCTCTTTTGTTGCGATTTTCATTGGTCTGGCATTTGCTATGAAACTTTCAACCGTTGTTGCTGATTATCTTTCAAAAGCCGGTTTGGAAAACAAAATATGGCTGCCTTTCATTTCCTTTATCATCGTGATTGCCATCATTTTCATTGGCATTCAATGGTTGGGGAAAATTCTGGAAAAAACAGCAGAGGCATTCATGTTAGGATGGATCAATAAATTGGGCGGAGTTTTGATTTATTTATTTCTGTATGGACTCCTGCTTAGTATTTTCCTGCACTATGCCAAACAGTTTAATCTTCTTTCAGCAGAAACCATTGCACACTCTAATTTTTATCCATATCTGGCGCCACTTGCTCAAGACTTGTTTCTTTGCATTGGGAAAATTATTCCATGGTTAAAATCTGCTGTGACCGAATGGGAAGATTATTTAAATCAACCAATCAACAAATCGCTTTAAAGCATAGATGTTTATGTAATTTCACGTACTTTTATTGATATTGGGTCAGCATTTAGCCAATGACTTAATGAATAAAATTGTAACGCATGCAATACACGATTCGTGAAGACGGTAAGTTCAAATACATAGAGGAAGGAAACGGTGAGGTTTTAATGTTGCTGCATGGACTTTTTGGTGCACTCAGCAATTTCAAAGATCTGATTGAACATTTTCGTAAAACGCACAAAGTGGTCGTTCCGATGCTTCCATTATTAGAAATGGATTTACTGCATACTTCTGTGAGCGGGTTACAAAAATTTGTTCACAAATTCATTGAACACAGAAAATACGATCAAATTCATTTATTGGGAAACTCACTTGGCGGGCATGTTGCATTGGTGCATGTATTGAAAAAACCAGAACATATTCGTTCATTGATTCTGACAGGAAGCTCCGGTCTTTTCGAGAATGGCATGGGTGATACCTATCCCAAGCGTGGAGATAAGGAATACATCCGTCAGAAAACCCAGCAAACATTCTTTGATCCAGCAGTGGCTACAGATGAATTGGTGGATGAAGTTTTTGAAATCACCAATAACCGTCTAAAAGCGATCAAGATTATCGCCTTGGCCAAGAGTGCCATTCGAAATAATTTGGGTGATGAATTGAATCAGATCAAGACACCTACATGTTTGATCTGGGGACAAAATGATACCGTCACCCCTCCGTTTGTTGGAGAAGAATTTAACAAGCGAATTCCAAACAGTGAATTGCATTTCATTGATAAATGTGGTCATGCACCTATGATGGAGGTGCCCATTGAATTCAACCGAATCCTGGATGGGTTTTTACAGAAAGTTGCCGTTCCGGCCGCTTGAGTAATTGCCTTATTGAAAACAAAATTTCATGCTGACGGCTCAACTCATTAATCCGAATATTCCACAGCTAAGCTTGGACGACTCCATTCTCAAGGCACAACAATTGATCAGTGATTACAAACTGACTCATTTGCCGGTGGTAGCTGAGAAGAAATTCATTGGATTAATCAGCGAAGAAGATCTATTGGATTTGGATGAAGAAAAAGCTCCGTTGAAAAACATACAAGATCTTTTTCAATTTCTTTTTATACTCGATGATATTCATTTTCTGAATGCCGTAAACTTTTGCAATCAACACGAAACCAATTTAGTGCCGGTTTTAAGCAAGGATGCCGAATTTCTGGGAGTAATAACAATCGACAATCTTTTAAAAGCACTGGGCGAGTTTGCGGGAGCGCATGAGATAGGAGGAATCATCATCCTTGAAATACCGCGTATTCAATTTGCTATTTCTGAGATCAGCAGAATTGTAGAAAGTAACAATTGTACCATCCTTCATTTGAATTCGACAGTGAATGCTTCTACCGGAATGATGTCGATTACATTGCATTTAGACAAGCGCGAAATAGAAGCGGTGGTTGCTACCTTTGAGCGCTATGAATATGTGGTAGTACATCATTTCGGTGTCCGTCATTTTGAAAGCGATGCAGCTGCTAATTTCCGCAACCTGATGAAATACCTTGACCTCTGATTTCTATAAACCGGTTCGCTTATGACTCGAAGCATGAATGAAATCCGGATCTTATCCATATTTCTTATTGGTTTGTTTTTTTATAATACCGCAATTGCACAAGACAATCCAGTCGTTGATTCTTTCCAAAAATATCGTGTTGCCTCAATTCGAATCATCGGAATTAAGCACACTAAAATATCTATCGTTGAGCGCGAACTATTATTTCATGTCGGTGATTCATTGAATCAAACTGAGATAGAAAAACAATTACTGGAAAGCCGATTTTTGTTGCAGAATACGAATTTATTTTCTGAGGTAGAGCTACATGCAGATTTGGATAGTTTCGGAGCATGGAACACACATATCAAACTTCGGGAAAAATTATTCATATACCCTTTGCCTAAATTTTACTTGTTGGATAGAAACTTCAATGAGTGGTGGTACACATTTGATGCTGATCTTAATCGAATTATTTATGGAATTCAATGGACGCATTTGAATTTGACTGGTCGAGCTGATCCACTAACTATAAGAATTTACAATGGCTTCACTAGAACGCTTTCCATGTCTTATGCTCAACCCAATATAGATAAAAAAATGAAGTGGGGACTTGCATTTGCAGCAGGTTATACGGAGAATCGCGTATTGAGTTACAAGACCGGTACTGATAATCGATTACAACAAATGCAGTCTACACAGTCTTTGAGAGAAACATTCGCTGCATCAGCTACATTGCGTCATAGAAATCTATTATACAATCGATCATCGCTTACACTGCAATTTAATCAGGTAAAAATATCAGATCAAGTAACTGATACTTTTTTTAATCCGAATTATTTGAACTCAAAAAGCAACGCCTTGTGGTTTCCGGATATCAGTTACAGCTGGCAACATTTACATGTAGACAATATCAACTTTCCACTCAAGGGGAATGCTTATGGCTTTGGTGTTTCAAAGAGAGGTATTGCTTGGAGCGGAGATTTGAATATGCTTGCGCTCGATGCAAACTGGAAGTATTATGTTCCATTAAAAAAGCAATTTTTTCTTCAATTGCAAACAGCTGGACAAATTAAACTTCCTTTCAAGCAGGCTTATATGAATCAGCGCGCGTTTGGTTATGGTGATTTTTATTTGAGTGGATTAGATCGTTATGTGATTGACGGAGTTGCAAGCGTATTGGTTAAAACAGCATTGATTAAAAAAATTTGGTCAACGCAACTGCAACTACCTTTTAGATCCCATAAAATTCCTACGATTCCATTGGGCATGTATTTGCGAATCTTTACTCATCATGGCTATTCCTACCTTCCGGGTGGAAATCAGTATCTCATGAATAACCGCTGGTTATACACTGCAGGAATTGGATTAGACCTTATCAGTTTGTATGATATGCGTTTTGGATTGGATTACAGTTTCAACCAATTCGGTGAAAAGGGGTTATTTTTACAATGGAGAAATTTTTTCTGATTCGCCTGTTCAGCAATTTTTAAACTGAACACAAATCATACAGAAAATGAAAATAGCTATATATAGTCGTGGTATTGAAAACGAGCAGATGAAAGATATTCGTCAGCTCTTTGATGAGTTAATGAAAAATGGGGTAGAGCCTGTTTTCTTTCAGGATTTTTTCAATCAATTTTATACTTCCATCGAACTTAAAAGCCCTTATTCAACATTCAGTTCACATGAGGATCTTGATCCCAATACTGATTGCATGATCAGCTTGGGTGGTGATGGAACCATGTTAGACACGATTACTTTGGTGAGAGATTCCGGCATTCCTATTTTAGGAATCAATTATGGAAGACTTGGATTTTTGGCAAACCTTGGTCGGGAGGAAATTCAAGGAGTCATTGAAGCGATTGTTGAAAGAAAATATGTGGAAGACACGCGTTCATTGATTCATCTGGATGCAAATCTCCCTTTGTTTGGAAAAACGCCTTATGCATTAAATGAATTTACAATTCATAAGAAAGACAGCTCTCCGATGATTAAGATTCATACTTATTTGAATGGAGAGTTTCTGAATACATATTGGTCAGACGGATTAATTGTATCAACGCCAACCGGCTCAACCGGTTATTCTTTGAGTTGTGGCGGTCCGGTAGTTTTTCCGGATAGTCATAGTTTTGTGATCACTCCGGTTTCTCCGCATAATTTGAGTATTCGTCCTATCATTGTTCCGGATCATACGATTATTTCGTTTGAATTGGAAGGAAGAACGGATGGCTTTTTGATTACGCTGGATAGCAGAAGGGAGATCGTCGGTAAAGAAGTGCAGTTGGCGGTTAAAAAAGAGCAATTTGATATTAAGCTCATCAGACTCAACGAGAATAATTTTTTACAAACGCTCCGTAGTAAATTGAGTTGGGGATACGATAAAAGAAACTGATTCATGAGCAGACGTCCTTTCAAGATCAGGCGGATTTACATTTTATATTGGATACTATTGGCTTATGTGATGTCTGCACTAATATGGTGGTACATTGCATTGATGCGTCAGAATGAATCCATGCAAGCGCTTCGGACAAATGAGCTATCGGTAACGGATAACCGCTATCAAGAAAAAATTGAAGCAATTCGTGAAGCATCTCGTAGAAAAGAAATGCAATATATCGGAGAGGGTGCAATTTTCTTTATTTTAATTGCAGCAGGAGCAGTAGTGTTATTTCGGGCGGTGAACATACAATTTAATATCACGCGTCAGCAAGAGCATTTCATGATGGCTGTTACACATGAATTGAAAACACCCATCGCGGTTACCAAGCTCAATCTGGAAACACTTCAGAAACGAAAATTGGTTCCCGAGATGCAGGAGAATTTGATTCAAAAGACCATACAGGAAAACAACCGCATGAATGCGCTTTGCAATAATCTGTTGTTGTCCACTCAAATGGAAGGAGGGCATTATCGTCCTACGATGGAAAAAATCGAATGGTCCAAATTTATTGAACAACGATTACATGAACACGAAGAGCGATTTCCTGATTGCAGGGTGATATTCGAACACATGGAAAGCGGTTTTATTGCAGGGGATCATTTTTTGTTGCAGATTGCTATTCAGAATTTATTGGACAACGCTAGAAAGTATAGTCCGAAAGGTCAACCCATTTCAGTGGGTTTACATTTAAAAAATCAGTCGCTGGTATTAGAAATTGCAGATGCCGGGATTGGTGTTCCGGATGAAGACAAGCAACGGGTTTTTGAAAAATTTTATCGTTCTGTCAGACAAGAAAACCAGGCTGCTAAAGGAACCGGACTCGGGTTGTTTTTGGTTAAAAAAATCATCGA
>JBILCT010000029.1:0-8417 GCA_044353025.1 Ferruginibacter sp.
AACAAAAAAGGGAAAGCCATATTGCATGTTAAAGAATCCGGAGTTTTAGCCGGCGTTGAAGTGGCACGTCAAATTTTTCAACATCTTGAACCCTCTGCTGCATTCAATCAAAACTTAACAGATGGGACCAACATTCATTTAGGGAATCAGGCATTTGAAGTACATGCCAATATTCATACGATACTGAAAGCAGAACGTTTGGTATTGAACACCATGCAACGCATGTCAGGTATTGCAACCCTGACCGCACAATATGTTGAAAAACTCAAAGGGTTTGATACACGTCTATTGGATACAAGAAAAACTACACCCAATTTCAGGATGCTGGAGAAAGAAGCCGTAAGAATTGGAGGAGGAACCAATCATCGAATTGGTTTGTACGATATGATCATGCTGAAAGACAATCATATTGACTATTGCGGGTCAATTCACGAAGCCATTCGTCTAGCCAATGAATATCGACTAAAAAATAATTTGTCGATTCTGATCGAAGTGGAAACCCGAAATTTA
The DNA here is from genome assembly GCA_044353025.1 of Ferruginibacter sp. GTDB lineage: Bacteria > Bacteroidota > Bacteroidia > Chitinophagales > Chitinophagaceae > Ferruginibacter. Next base: position 511 of record JBILCT010000029.1, read on the forward strand.
GATGAGGTCAAGCAGGTATTAGCTGCTGCTCCGGTAGAACGGATCATGCTGGATAATTTTCATCCGGATCAGATCAAAGAGGCACTGGAGCTAATTGAAGGTAAAATAGAAACTGAAGCAAGTGGCGGAATCAATCTGGAAAATATACAGGATTATGCGGCCACTGGTGTTGATTTTATTTCTTCCGGCGCCCTGATTCATCAGGCCAGAAGCATAGATTTGAGTTTGAAGGCATCTCTTATTTAATTGAAGCGAATATGTCCAAAAAGAAAAATTCCGGCGGTTTTGTTTATTCAACGGATCCAAATTTTACATGGGATAATGAAGATGAGGAATCGAAGGAAATTGTGCCGAAAGAAAAACAGAAAATCCAGGTCCGATTAGAAACCAAGCATCGGGCAGGAAAAGCCGTGACCGCGATACTTGGATTTCATGGCACTATGGATGAAGAAGAAAATCTAATTCGTTCCTTGAAAAATCACTGTGGAACGGGAGGTTCAGCCAAAGATGGTGAATTGATCATACAGGGTGATCAAAGAGAAAAAGTGGTTCAATGGCTGCAAAAAAACGGTTATCTGCTGGCTAAAAAAATAGGTTAAACAAAACTTGGACGCTAAATACGAAACGCTACATTTGTTGTATGGAATTCACCCTGCAAGACGGCATACGAATTTATCCTGAACCACAATTTCAGCCGGATCAGAGCAATCCATTAAAGCAGGATTTTGTTTATGCATACAGAATCACCATTGAGAATCTGCATAATTTCCCCGTAAAATTGTTGCGTCGTCATTGGTACATATACGAAAGCAATGGCACATTGAGAGAGGTGGAAGGAGAGGGTGTAGTAGGTATTCAACCAGTAATATTGCCGGGACAGTCCTACCAATACATCAGTGCATGCCGTCTATCAACAGATGTAGGAATGATGAAGGGTAATTATTTGCTGGAAAACGTGCTGAACAAAAAACAATTTTTCGTAGAAATTCCTGCATTTAAACTCGTCTTCCCTGCCAAGTTAAATTGATTCAATCAAGGTTTATAACGAGCCTCCTGCATGATTTTATCTGCATCTGTTTTCATCAATGTTTGCATACTTATTTTAGGATGCTTCTTCATGAATTTGCTTACGATTTGCCAGCCTACAAAACTTCCTATATTTCCCGGTGAAGACTCTCCCAATTCTTGGGTTTTCGGACTCTCTTCAATGTAGTTTTTATTGATTGCAAAATTTGTTTCCTGTAAAAGTTGGTTTTGAATGAAAAGGTTCCAAATTTCTTTTTCATGTTCCATACAGTCTGCATATTGTTTCTCTGTATATCCTATCAGCCAATGTGGTTCTTTTTCCGGCAATAATTGCTGTAGGAGATATAACCGTTTTCCTTTTTCAATCATCTGTTGTGCCAGCGTTCTATTTTCAAGATTCTCAGGATATAAGTCTAGTATCAGATTGGTCATCGCATTAACAGAGATGGTAGATGGATCGAATCGTCTGCTGATATACCTTGGATAAGTTTCTTGCAGCCAGGCAGATTGGTATAGCGTATGATTGGAGCCAAGGTGATGATGTAAGCCAATAGCCAATGCATCTTGCAAAATTAAATCACCATAGCCATCTAAAGGACCAACATAAGTGATGATTTGTTTGGGAAGTTGATATTGAGGGAAGAAAGATTTAAACCATCGGAGTCCATGTTGAATTTCTGACACATAAGGTGAGAAATCTTTGTAGAAAATCATGGTACTGTCATAAACGGATTTGTAGGCATCACGGAAACCTTTCACATAGTTATTGGCTGTGTCAACAGTCCAGCGCGGATCAATGTTTACGATTTCGCCCAAAAAAATAGTTCCAAACGCAGGGTAACTATTGCTGATACTTGCAAGCGCATCTCCATTGAAGAGGGTATCGTTTTCAAAAAGATACTGTTCAAAGCGATGGGTTTGTAATGGAATTTTTGACGCAGGAATATTGGGTTCTTTTATTTGTTGTCCACATGCAGTCAATAACAAGATTATTAATGGGGAATATAAAAAACGCATACAATTCAATTAACTTTACGGTTCAAAATAACAGCAAAGTTAATCCATTCGTTCGGCAAGTTTCCGACCAAACTCATGAAGATATTTTTAGCACAGCAGAACTATCACATTGGAAATCTGGAATATAACCGGAATAAGATTGTAGATGCCATTCATCAGGCAACCAGATTGGGTGCTGATTTACTGGTGTTTTCCGAATTGGCCATTTGCGGTTATCCACCGAAAGATTTGCTTCTTTCCAAAGCCTTTATAGAAGCATGTCAAGAATCCATCAGCATTATTGCTGCTGAATGTAAAGGGATCGCTGTACTCATTGGAGCACCGATTTCTAATCAAGATCATACGGGTAAGCCATTATTTAATGCGGCAGTATTGCTGGAGAATGGAAAAATTTCCAGCATCATCAACAAAACCTGCTTGCCTACTTATGATGTTTTTGATGAAGATAGATATTTTGAACCAGCAACAGAATGGAATTGTATAACGGTAAAGAACAAACGCATTGCCGTAACCATTTGCGAGGACTTATGGAATTTCGGTGATCAAAAGCGTTATATCAACGATCCGATGTTGCATTTGATATCGCAAAATCCGGAACTGATCATCAATCTTTCCGCTTCGCCATACGACAATCGCCATTGTGCAGAAAGGATAGAGATGCTTCGCTATCATGCGACGAAACATCAGGTTCCTGTTTTATACTGCAATGCGGTTGGTGCTCAAACTGATCTGATTTTTGACGGCGCTTCCATGTGTATGAATGCAGCAGGAAAAATACAGACTTTATTCCCTGCGTTTGAAGAAGGCGTATTCAATTCAAAATGGAATGAAGCATCCGATCATGCAGATGAAAAAAGTCAACAGAAAGTTGATGCGAACATTTTTCAACCTGAATTAGATATCGCATCCATACATCAGGCGTTGATCTTGGGTATCCGTGATTATTTTTCCAAAATGGGATTTACCAAAGCTATTTTGGGAAGCAGTGGCGGAATAGACAGTGCGGTGGTTTTGGCACTTGCCGTTGAGGCATTAGGTGCAGAAAATGTGATGGCAGTATTGATGCCATCCAAGTATTCCAGTGAACATTCGGTGGAAGATGCAGTGAAGCTTAGCAAACGATTGGGTAATCCGTATGAAATTTTACCATTAAACACTTCGCATGTGGCTTTGGAGGAGACGTTGAAGCCATTTTTTAGTCAACGTCCACCCGGACTGGCAGAAGAAAATTTACAAAGCAGATTGCGCGGAAATCTGCTCATGTCGATTGCTAACAAACTTGACTTTATTTTGCTTAACACATCCAATAAAAGTGAATTAGCAACGGGATATGGCACCTTGTATGGTGATATGGCCGGTGGACTAAGTGTGATCGGTGATTGTTACAAGACACAGGTGTATGCATTGGCAAAGTATCTGAATAAAAAGGAAGAAATTATTCCAAACAATATCATAGAAAAAGCACCCAGTGCAGAGTTAAGACCAGACCAAAAAGACATGGATAGCTTGCCTGAATATGATTTGCTGGATGCGGTTTTGTATCTCTATATAAATCGTCAATTGGACGTAAAAGAAATTGTTTCAATGCGATATGATGAATCCTTGGTAAAGAGAATTGTTGCGATGGTAGATCGGAATGAGTATAAACGATATCAGTTTTGTCCGATACTTCGTGTATCATCAAAGGCTTTCGGATCAGGAAGAAGAATTCCGATTGTTTCGAAGTTTGTTTCAGTTTAAAATTTCGTTTTGACGACAACCTCCAAACCGGCAATCTCGATAATCTGCTTCTCACAAATTCAACAGAAAGCAATTATCTTCGGTACACTAATTTAAAAATGAAGGCACGTGTCTATAAATCAACGGGAAGCTGGTATGTTGTAAAGGACGTTGATAATAATTATCATCAGGCACGTATCAAAGGAAAATTCAAAATTGGGAACTCAACGTCAACCAATCCGCTGGCGGTAGGGGACTGGGTTGAACTCGAGGGGTTGGATACGCCGGACAGTATTGTGATCAATGAAATACATGACCGTAAGAATTACATTACACGAACCTCTCCTCACAACAAAAACCAACATCACATTATTGCGTCCAATCTCGATCAGAGCTTGCTTTTTACCACCATCCGCGATCCTAAAACTTCCATGGGTTTCATTGATCGATTTTTGGTGACATCTGAAGCTTATCAGGTTCCGGCCATCATTGTCATCAACAAAATCGATCTGCTTAAAGCGAAAGATGAAGCTGTTTTAGAACATTGGATAGAAGTATACGGAACCATTGGCTATCCGGTAATTCCCATCAGTTTGCAAACCAGTAAAGGCATGGATACTTTGAAAGATGTCCTTCAAAACAAAACCACTTTACTGAGCGGTCATTCAGGGGTAGGGAAGTCTACATTTATTAATTATCTCTTACCCGAGCTAGATTTGAGAACTACCGAAGTGAGCGATTGGAGCGGAAAAGGCATGCACACCACCACTTTTGCTGAGATGTTTGATCTGCCTGAAGGAGGAAGTATCATTGACACGCCCGGCATCCGTGAATTGGGATTGTTTGATATGGATAAATATGAACTTGGACATTATTTTCCAGAGATTAGAAACACAATGAACGATTGTCAATTCAATAATTGTCTTCACCTGAACGAACCGAATTGTGCCATAAAAAATGCCGTTCTTTCAAACGGCATTTCAGAAGATCGATATGTAAGTTATGTGACGATGCTAGACTCTTTGGTGGAAGCGAAGTATTAGTAAATATGACGCTCTAAAAAATGCGCCACCTCCATCACCGTATGGTTGGTCATCGGGCGCGTTTGCTTCATTTGAGGTAATATACTTACCCCTTCAAATACATTGTAATGCAAGGTGAGAAATTGGTCTTTGTATTTGAAATCCCAGTTTAAAGTTTCTGTTTCATCAACCTGATTGACAAAAGTCACATGCAGGTCTTCGGTAAGCGTATGTGCTATGGCGTAAAATTTGGATACGCCACAATTGTCGTCGATCACAGCTTCGGTGGCACCGAATTGAGTTTTAAGTTGATAAGACATAGGATAGATATTTAGGGTAAGGAATGATTGAGTTCGATTAATTACGAATATTGCTGTATCTGGATGCTGACTTTGTTGCTTTTCGAATTGCTTTAGGATTTCCGGAAATGATTTCCTCAGCCCCAACGCGTTGTCTACTTGCCGGACAGCCGGATTGCTTTTTAAAAATGGAACAACTGCTGAATAAAATTCCGAAAGACAGCAGAATAGTCACATGTTTTTTCATGGATTGATTTTTACTTTTGTTGTTTTGGTAATGTTTCACGCCATCAATTTATTATCATTTTGGCAAATGACTAAACCAGCTGCTATACATTAAGTAATTATTAGCAATTCTATTGATTTCACCTTCAATGAGCTTTTGATCGATTGATTTGATTCGTTTCGCCGGAACTCCTGCATATAAACTACCCGGTTCTACAATCGTATTTTCCAGTACCACAGAACCTGCAGCTATGATGCTATTGCTCCCAATATGTACTTGATCCATTACAATAGCCCCCATCCCGATCAACACATTTTCCTCAATAACGCATCCATGTACAATCGCATTGTGTCCGATACTAACATTATTTTTTATCTCCGTACCACATTTTTGATAGGTACAGTGTATGATGGCCCCATCCTGAATATTCACTTTATTACCTATTTTGATGTAGTTCACATCACCACGAAGTACGGCATTGAACCAAATACTACATTCGTCACCCATGGTAACATCGCCCACGATGGTAGCATTGGGCGCTATGAAACATCTCTGCCCAAACGTTGGATGCTTCTCATTGACCGGATAAATAAATGCCATTTTTTTGAATTGAAATTGAATGAATCGAGATTTCCTTTTATAGAATAACTTGCGCAAAAATAAACGGATTGATTCAATCCATAGACCATGAACCAACGCCAGCTTTTTTTACAACATGTCGGACAAACTTCACAACAGCCATTGTGCCTGAATATCGTCAAGGCTCAAGGCAATCGTTTGTTCGATGCCGATGGTAAATCTTATCTTGATCTTATCGCAGGAATAAGTGTTTGCAATCTTGGACATGGTCATCCTCGTATCATCAAAGCTATTCAGGAACAGTCTGAACGTTTTCTACATGTTATGGTTTACGGAGAATTTATAGAACAGCCACAGGTCCAATACGCGAAAAAACTGGTGGATCATTTGCCTGATTCTTTAAATGCTGTTTTTTTTACCGCCAGCGGCAGCGAGGCTACAGAAGGTGCGATGAAACTCGCCAAACGCTACACCGGCAGAACCGGTATGATCTCTTTTAAAAATTCATACCATGGTAGTACACAAGGCGCTTTGAGTGTGATGGGCAGTGAATATTGGCAACAGGCATTTCGTCCACTGCTGCCTGGTATTCGGCAAGCGAATTATAACGATTTTAGTATGCTCGATTGGATCGGGCCGGATACAGCATGTGTAATTGCTGAAACAATTCAAGCGGAGGCAGGTGTCCATTCGCCATCCATTGAGTGGATGCAAGCACTTCGTTCCCGTTGTACCGAAATGGGAACATTACTGGTTCTAGATGAGATTCAATGTGGATTTGGAAGAAATGGAACCCTTTTTGCTTTTGAACAATTAGATATTGTCCCGGATATTTTATTGCTGGGAAAAGCACTGGGTGGAGGAATGCCATTGGGAGCATTTGTCGCGGATAAAAAAATCATGGATTCTCTCACACACAATCCGGTACTTGGCCACATCAACACATTTGGCGGACACCCTGTTTCTTGTGCAGCCGGGTTGGCAGCATTTGAGGTATTGATCGAAGAAAAATGGATAGACACTGTCGCAGAAAAATCAAAGCGGTTTGTAACGCAACTGGTACATCCCAAAATAGCAAGTGTCAGTCATCGTGGACTGATGATCGCCGTTCACTTCGAATCCTTTGAATTCAATAAGAAACTCATTGATCGATTATTGGAAAAAGGCGTGTTTACGGATTGGTTCCTCTTTGCTTCAAATGCACTACGTATTGCGCCTCCACTCACAATTACGCATCAAGAAATTGATGAGGCATGCCATCTCATTTTGCAGACTCTAGAAGAAATCTGACTTTCTAAAAGTCTAACCCCAATGAAACATACATCACAGGTCTGTCTTTGAAAATTCCGGTCATAGGCCAACCAATGTCATATTTGAGGTAATAGCCCAGCAACATAGACCTTGCACCAAATCCATATCCTCCGGCAAATGGGCCCAGTCCCCCTGTTTTTACTTTGACAGTCACTTGGCCAGGGTACACTTGACCGCTAGGTAAGGATATCGGGTCGTTAAATGTAGTTGTTGGTCGTTGTATAGATTTTGCCATTCCGGTCCAGGCTGTCCCCAAATCAATGAATGTGGTGAGCATTAGATTTTTCAAAAATGAATTGTTGACCGTCTTATCAAAAAGGGTTGATAAGACAGGCATACGAATTTCACTGTTGATGACAACTGCATTATTCCCGTTGGCGGTGTTTTGAATGTGACCACGCATATTCAGTGCAAGACTCTGAAACGCATATGGTACATCGGATGCAGGTTGATTGGATGAATTAAAATAACGTTCACGCGATGAACCCGGTTTTACGTTATTTCCAAACATTAACCAACCATCCATTCCACCCAGATAGTAGATGAATTTTTGACTCCCCCAACTAAAATCTCCGGCAAAACGTGTGGCCCAGATCATATCTCTGAATATTGGATAATAATACCTGGCATCAAAACCAATGTTGAACATTGTAGGGCCGATATCCGCTACTTTACCGGTCACTTGTCTGTTCCAATCCATAAAGCCTT
>JBILCT010000030.1:0-8339 GCA_044353025.1 Ferruginibacter sp.
ACCATCTCTTTATCTTGACAGGATAAAAACTGACATAAATCTTCATAATCACCGTGTGCACTCATGCTTCGCATCTGTAAAATCTCTGCATTCACCTGATGAGGTTTTCCAAAAATAGTGACCTCTTCGGGTTTCTTTATTAATCTTCCACCCAAAGAGTTGGGCTCGCAATATCCGGTAAGCAAAACGGTGTTTTTACTGTTCTCAATATGATTGCTGATGTGATGCTTAACCCTTCCCGCCTCGGCCATTCCACTCGCAGAAATGATAACCATCGGACCTTTTTTGAAATTCAGCATCTTGGATTCGTCAACAGATTTTATCATTTTCAATCCTTTGAAAGCAAAAGGATCTTCATCATGTTCTAATACTTTTTGAATACGAGGATTAAAATAAGATGGGTAACTTTTCACAATGGAAGTGGCTTTGCTACTCAAAGGACTGTCCAGAAAATAATCCAAATCCGGCAATCTATTCTCTAGTTCCAGTTGATTCAGTGTGTATAATATTTCCTGTGTTCTTCCCACACTGAAGGCTGGAATGATCAGTACTCCCTTCTTTTTTATGCATGTATGTTGAATGGCTTCCAGCAATACTTCCGTAGATGGATGAAATTGATCATGCAATGAATTCCCGTATGTTGATTCAAGAATGATATAATCTGCTTGCGGAAATATTTCCGGCGATCGCAAAATCATATCTCTGTATCTTCCTACATCACCACTGAATGTAAGTGTAACTGTTTTATCTTTTGTTTGAATGCGAAGATGAACCGCGGCGCTTCCGATGATATGTCCGACATCGGTAAAACAAAAAGAAACTTGACCATCCAACGAAACCCATTTACCATAATCGACCTCCTGCATCCTGTCTGATGCGGCAAGTGCATCATCTTTCGTATACAATGGCTTTACATAAGGTAGTCCTAATAAAGACCTACGTTTATTTTCATGTTCAACATCCATTTGTTGAATGGTTGCAGAGTCCTCCAACAACACTCTGGTTAAATCACGTGTTGCAGGCGTTGCATAAATTTGTCCGGCATATCCATCCTTCACCAACTTTGGCAGTAACCCACTGTGATCGATGTGCGCATGCGACAAAATCATATAATCCACTTTTGAAGGATCAAAACCAAAATCCTGGTTCAATGGCATGGTATCTTTCCCCATGCCCTGAAACATGCCACAATCCAGCAATAATTTTTTTCCGCTTGGCAGTTGCAACAAATGCTTGGATCCGGTCACCGTTTGAGCCGCACCGTGAAAGGTAATATTCATGATGATAGATTTAAATTATCCCTGCATCCCAACATAAGCCATAAAGCCCATTCCCAGTTCTATGGCCGACTCATCAATATCGAAACGAGGTGTGTGCACCGCATGCACAATTCCTTTAGATTCGTTTCTCACCCCCAACCTGAAAAAACAACCTGGAATATGATGCGTATAATAAGCAAAATCTTCGGCGCCCATCCTCAGTTCTGTTTCATGTACATATGATTCTCCTTGGTATTCATTGGCCAATCCTCGAATCATTTCAGTCAATGGCTCATCGTTTTTTACAAAAGGGTAACCAACATCAATATGTATGGTCGCTTTCACACCCATGGATGCAGACAGGGAAATGACCAAATCTTTTATTTTTTGATGGGCTTCATTTCTCCAATTCTCATCCATAGCCCTGAATGTACCCATCAGCTTAACTTCCGATGGAATCACATTGGTAGCATGTCCACCCTGAATGGATGTGATCGATAAAACAGATGGGCGTATGGGGTTGTTCACCCGACTTATCATTTGCTGCAAAGCGATGACTAAATGCGATGCCACTAAAATCGGATCAGCGGTTAAGTGCGGCGCGGCAGCATGACCACCCGCTGCTTCCAAACGAATGTATATTTCATCCGCACTGGCCATTGCCATCCCACCACGAAAACTTAAATGGCCATTTTCTAATCCGGGATGTACATGCAATGCAATAATTCTTTCTGGTGTGGGATTTTGCAACACTCCTTCAGCAATCATCAAACTTGCACCACCCGGATTTTTTTCCTCACCCGGTTGGAAGATAAGTTTGACTGTTCCTTCCCATTCCATTTTTGTTTCCTGTAAAATTTTTGCAGCACCCAACAAACAGGTAGTGTGCACATCATGACCACAGGCATGCATTACACCATCGTTTTTTGAACGATAATCAACGTTATTTTCTTCCTGAATGGGAAGTGCATCCATATCCGCACGCAAAGCGATTACCCTGGATGCTGGATTTTTACCTTCAATAATTGCCACAACGCCCGTAGTAGCCATCACTTGAAACGATATGCCCCAACCTTTCAATTGTTGTTGAATGAACTTCGAAGTCTCAAACTCTTGATAACTCAATTCCGGATTGGCGTGCAAATGATGACGAATCGCAATCATCTCCGCAGCATTTTTTCTTGCCAAATCCTTTACCATGGTTATCATACATCAATGTTTTTCAGTTTGAATAAATCATAGAAAACGAAGAATATCCGTTCGGTAAATGAATGAAAGATTTTGACGCTGGAAATGTTGAATAATGTTACTCAAAATGCATTTCTTCAATCAATCTTCATTTTTTGTATTGCTTTTATCTGCCGGTTTCATTTCTACTTTTTCACGCAGGATAAAAATATTTCCGGTAACCAGTTTTTGATCTAAAAATATTTTTTTTAATTTTTCAGCCTCAGCCTTATCAGTAAAATTTCCAAATTTCATCTTGATGTGTGGAGACTCAAAAACAAGATAAACTTTCTGATCAGGGTAATTGGTTAAAAGATAAGTTCTCAGTTTCATTACGGCAGCACGATCAGTAGATCTGATCAACAACAATCTGAATCCATCTACCATTTGAGTTTTTAAAGACAAACCCTCATTGTACTCCAGCATTTTCGCACCCAACTTATTCAACCTGGCATCTTTTCTTATGACATGTCCGGTTCGGTCTAAGGTGTCGACAATTATTTGTGCTTGTGTTTTTAAGACTAGGGCATTCAGCGTTACTATAACGAAAAAAGACAATAGTTGATATGTAAAATATTTTTTACGCATCTTTCCCGTGGCATTGTTTGAATTTTTTTCCACTTCCGCATGGGCAAAGATCATTACGACCAATTTTAGGTTCAGCTCTTAATGGCTCTTGTTTAGCAGGTGTAGATGGGTCAAAATAATCACGCTCGTTCGCAGCATAATCTTGTCCTGCCGCATCTATCTCTTGCTTATTGACATTCATCTTGCTCAAATCTGTTTTGCGCGCCCTTCCTTCTTTGATTTGCTCTGGTTCATTGACAGCAACAGGTATTTGAGCATGACTGAGGAAGCCAACAATTTCTTTATTTACCTGATCATTCATTTTTTTGAACGCATTAAACGCTTCAATTTTATAGATAACCAGTGGATCTTTTTGTTCATAACCTGCAGTTTGAACACTATGTCTCAAATCGTCCATGGAACGTAAATGTTCTTTCCATGCTTCATCAATCAACATAAGGATGATGGTACGCTCCAATGATTCCATCAGATTTTTTCCTTCGGATGAAAGGTATTGATCCAGATTCACCAAAGTTTGTGTTACACGACGCCCATCGGTAAATGGAACTGCCACATTTTGTATGTGATTACCTTGTTCTTTACGAATCGATGAAATGATAGGAAGCGTTTGGGTAACAATGCCTTGCTTACGCTGTTGATAATGATGAATGGACTCTTCGTATAGTTTTTGTATAAGCGTATTATCCTGTTGTTGACTCCAATCATCTTCCTGAATGGAAGTATCGATTCCCATGTAACGAATTGCGTCCAATTTGAAGGCTGCGTATTGTCCGGACATTTTATTATCCAACACCAACGTTTCTGCCACTGCATAAAATGCATTGTCTAAATCCAGTGCCAATCGCTCCCCAAACAAAGCATGATTTCTTCTGCCATAAACAACCTTGCGTTGTTTATTCATTACGTCGTCATATTCCAATAAGCGTTTTCTGATACCGAAGTTGTTTTCCTCAACTTTTTTCTGGGCACGTTCAATACTCTTGGTGATCATGCTGTGCTGAATCACCTCTCCTTCCTGATAACCCATACGGTCCATCAATCCCGCAATCCGCTCGCTGCCAAACATCCGCATCAGATCATCTTCCAATGAAACGAAAAAGCTGGAAGTTCCCGGATCGCCCTGACGACCGGCACGACCGCGCAACTGACGATCTACACGACGGCTTTCATGTCGTTCGGTACCCAATATGGCTAAGCCTCCGGACGCTTTTACTCCCGGTCCAAGTTTAATATCGGTACCACGACCAGCCATGTTGGTGGCAATGGTAACTGCTCCGGCCAAACCTGCTTCAGCCACCACTTGTGCTTCACGCATGTGTTGTTTTGCATTGAGTACATTATGCGGAATACTTTTTTGTTTGAGCATGCGACTCAACAATTCACTGACCTCAACTGAGGTTGTACCAACCAAACATGGTCGGCCTGCATTGCGCAGTAATTCTATCTCATCAATGACCGCCTTGTATTTTTCACGCTTGGTTTTGTAAACACGATCTTGTTCATCCTTTCTAATCACATTTACATTTGTAGGGATGGTAACCACATCTAATTTGTAAATGCTCCACAATTCTGCAGCTTCCGTTTCTGCGGTACCAGTCATACCGGCCAGCTTATGATACATACGGAAGTAATTCTGCAAAGTGATGGTTGCATAGGTTTGTGTAGCTGCCTCAATCTTGACGCTCTCTTTTGCTTCCAATGCCTGGTGTAATCCGTCTGAATAACGACGTCCTTCCATGATACGTCCTGTTTGCTCATCCACAATTTTTACGGCTCCATCAATCACCACATATTCCACATCTTTCTCGAACAGGGTGTATGCCTTTAGTAGTTGCTGGATGTTATGAATGCGTTCTGCTTTCATTGAATACTCTTGCAGTAACTGTTCTTTCAATGCCAGTTTCTCTTCTGCGTTTCCAATACCGTTTTCAATGGCAGTCAACTTGGTGGCAATATCAGGTAATACAAAGAATTCAGGATCTTCCCCCTGACGTGTAATCAAATTCAAACCTTGTTCAGTAAGTTCAACCTGATTATTTTTTTCATCGATATTGAAGAAAAGGGCTTCATCCACTTTAGGCATTTCCTTTTGTTGGTCAGCGAGGTAGTAATTCTCACTCTTCTGTAATTTTACACGAATACCCGGCTCACTCAAATACTTGATCAATGCACCATTTTTTGGCAAACCTCGATGAGCACGCATGAGCGCCAATCCGCCATCTTTGGGATCATCGTTCCCTTCAGCAATTTTTTTCTTGGCTTCAATCAAAAATTGATTGACCGCCTTTCGTTGTGCATCCAATAATTTTTCTATCCTTGGTCTGAGTTCAAAAAATTGTTGCGAGTTGTCGCTATGACCAATCGGACCACTGATGATGAGTGGTGTACGTGCATCATCAATTAATACACTATCCACCTCATCCACCATGGCAAAATGATGTTTACGTTGTACCATTTCATCCGGACGGTGCACCATGTTGTCGCGCAGATAATCAAAACCGAATTCATTATTGGTACCATAAGTTAGATCCGCCAGATAAGCCTGACGACGAGCTTCACTGTTCGGCTCATGTTTATCGATGCAATCGACAGTCAAACCAAGCCATTCAAAAATCGGTCCATTCCACTCGCTATCTCGCTTTGCCAGATAATCATTCACAGTAACGATATGTACACCTTCACCGGCAAGTGCGTTCAGGTAGGCAGGCAAAGTACTCACCAGCGTTTTACCTTCACCGGTAGCCATTTCTGCAATTTTACCCGAGTGCAATACTGATCCACCAATCAATTGAACATCATAGTGTACCATGTTCCACTGAACCAGATTACCTGCGGCATTCCAGCTATTCTGGAAAATAGATTGATCCTCCTGAATTTGGATATAATCTTTTTTTACTGCCAGCTGCCTGTCAAGATCAGTTGCCGTGGATACAATCGTGGTATTTTCCTTGAAACGACGTCCGGTTTCTTTTACAAGTGCGAATGCTTCAGGAAGAATTTGCGCAAGAACATCTTCAATTTGCTGATCACGTTTTTTTATAAACACATCCACTTCCTGATAAATCGCATCTCGACCGGTGATATCATCTGTGGGAAGAGCCTCTGCTTCGTTTTTTCTCGTTGCGATCTGTCCATCTATTTCTTGTAAATGATTCTTGATTCGCGATCTGAACTCCGCTGTTTTAGAACGAAGCTGATCGTTACTCAATGAAACATATTGCTGAAAATGCTGATTGATCTGTTCAACCTGAGGACGTATTTTCTTAACGTCTTTTTCGCTTTTACTACCACCAAACAGTTTGGAAATGATACCCAACATAAATTATATAAGATTCAGATGATTAATTTTTTCTCTTTGTCAAATACAATGCGAAGGAAGATAACTTGACAAAAAGGCAGGTTGCAAAGTTAAGGCAAGTTGCCGGGGTTTTGCGTATTCATTCTGAATCAAATCATTACCCTTTGTATCTACCGGATAATTTTAAAAAAGCCTGTATAAAACCAACAGAATTCAAGGGAAATTTCTAGTCTTTTCCTTTACCTTTGCACGCAAAATCAGGACTTGTGCGTTTAAGCCTCGTCTCCATTAAAACAATAGACCATGAGTGGTGCTTTAAAAGAAGTCAGAAATCGAATTAAAAGTGTACAAAGTACACAGCAGATCACCAAAGCCATGAAAATGGTAAGCGCGGCCAAACTCCGTCGTGCGCAGGATGCCATCACTCAAATGCGTCCTTACGCCAAAAAGCTGCAGGAAATGCTTAGCAATATCGTAAGCAACACGGATGGAGAAGCCGGAATGTCATTGGCTACCGTTCGTCCGATTGAAAAAGTACTTATTATTTTAGTTACCAGTGATCGTGGACTTTGCGGTGGATATAATAGTAATTTGATCAAATTAGCTAAACACACGGCACAGCAGAAATATGCTACTCAATTTGCTGCAGGCAATGTGCAGATATTGCCAATCGGTAAAAAAGGGTACGAGCATTTTACCAAAGCAGGTTTTAAGTTGGTGAATGATTTCTGGGACATCTTTACCGGATTAAGTTTTGAAAAAGTTCAGCAAGCTGCAAGCTATGCAATGGAAGCTTTTCGTAAAAATGAGGTTGATGCTGTTGAAATTATTTACAGTGAATTCCGCAATGCAGCATCACAAATTTATATTGCTGAGCCATTTTTACCGGTTCAAAAAATAGAAGCGGTTGGACAGCAGAAAAAATCAGACTTTATTTTTGAACCAGATCAGGAAACACTCATTGCTGAGTTGATGCCTAAAATTCTGAACACTCAATTATACAAAGCCGTTTTAGATGCCAATGCCAGTGAGCATGGAGCCCGAATGACTGCCATGGACAAGGCAAGCGACAATGCGAATGAAATGCTTAAATCGCTGAAGATTAGCTATAATCGTGCACGTCAGGCTGCCATCACCACTGAACTTACAGAAATCGTGAGTGGTGCTGCCGCACTGCAAGGCTAATCGAATTTTCATTTTTTGGCTTAATCCGAAACTTCGGATTACCTTTCGCATTCATTATTTGGATTTTTATGGAAGTATCAGCAATTATACCGCATATCGAAGCATTGATTTTTGCCAGTGACAGGGCCCTTTCTCCCGACGAGATACATGACATGGTGAACAATGCCCTTGGATTTATAGAAGATCGGGCAAGTCTGGAACAAGTACAAGCTGCCATTGAAGGAATTCAGGAGAAATACCAAACCGATTTTTATGCTTTTGAACTTAAACAGATTGGGGGTGGTTGGCAATTTCTAACCAAACCTGAATACCATAAAACCATTGCATTATTGAATGGTGATAAATTCCTAAAGCGTCTTTCGACAGCAGCGATGGAAACATTGGCCATCATCGCTTATAAACAACCGATTACCAAATCAGAGGTAGAGTCTATTCGTGGGGTCAATTGTGATTATGCCGTACAAAAACTGCTGGAAAAAGAATTGATTGTAATTTCCGGAAGAAATGAAGATGCAGTTGGCAAACCATTGATTTATGGCACCTCTAAATCATTCATGGATTATTTCGGCATCAATAGTCCGGCAGATCTTCCCAAAATTAGTGAAGTGTTGATGGAAGAACTCGTTAAAGCGACCGTAGTTGCTGAAGCGGAAGCCGAGGCTGCCTCTCTGAAAGAAAGTGCTCAACCTTCCGTCGAAACTTCCGATGAAGTAATCAATAACGAAGATGTAGCAGAATAATTTCTCGCAATTTTATTCTGTCATCAACTAACAACAAACCTT
>JBILCT010000031.1:0-8291 GCA_044353025.1 Ferruginibacter sp.
TGATTGCATTATTCATATCAATCATCTCAAACAGCTTTGCACAACGTGTTGGCATCGGTACCACCAACCCCGATAGTTCAGCACTTTTGGAATTGAAATCAACCAACAGCGGATTTTTACCACCCCGAATGACGTTTGCACAAAGAAATGCGATTGTAAGTCCAGCGGCAGGATTGATGATTTATTGCACAGATTGCGATTCAAGTGGTCAGCCACAATTTTATAACGGTGCACGCTGGTGCAATATGTTGGGTGCTGCTGCCAATGGCCCAATATCACAGTTTGTCAACTTACCTTCCGTCACCATCGGTACCCAAATATGGAGTACTAAGAATTTGGACGTGGCGAGATACCGCAATGGCGATCCCATCCCGCAAGTAGCCGATCCCGCGCAATGGGCAAACTTAACCACCGGTGCTTGGTGCTGGTACAACAACGATAGTGCCACTTATGCTTCTACTTATGGCCGTTTGTATAATTGGTATGCCGTTAATGATCCGCGGGGATTAGCACCACAGGGTTGGCGCATACCAACGGAAGGGGATTGGAACCGTTTGGTGAAGTTCATTGACCTGGGTGCAGATACCACTTGTCAAGGATGCTACCAAAGTTCTACAGCTGGCGGAGCGATGAAAAGTACAACGGGATGGAATGCGCCAAACACAGGTGCTACCAATTCAAGTGGTTTTTCCGGCCTTCCCGGGGGCGGCCGTAACAGTGATGGTACATTCCTCAGTGTTGGCACCATCGGTGTCTGGTGGAGTGCCGGTGAGTTTGACGCACCAAGCGCATGGTTCCGCTACCTGTACTACAACATTGCCAATGTAGGCAGGAGCAGCCTCAATAAGACGTACGGTTTCTCCGTGCGTGTTGTCAGGGACTAGAGGAAATCAGAGTGGGAGCAAAGACTAAGAGCGTATTATCAAGATGGATAATCTAAGGCCTCGTCCTTTTTCTCATACTGACCTTTTCGTCTTCACGGCGGACGGTCCGAATAACTACTCATTGCACTTTGGTTGTCAGCAAACCAGACTAAGGTGTTCACATGGCAATTGATAAATTTCTTTTTTCAAAACGATCATGTGCGCGTGGCAAGAAAAAACGTGCGGAGCAGTTCGTTTTTTCTTGATTTTTCTTTGGTTCGTTTCTTTTGATCAAGCAAAAGAAATGAACAATAATATTCATAGAAGGAAAATGTAAATTCTGATTATTCACGCTCATTCTCATTCGCGCACTGACCTTTTCGTCTCCACGGTAACCAATCTATTGCATTCCACTGCATCAACAACGGCGGTATCACCAACACATAATACAAACTCCGGTATCTGGCTAAAGTCAAATAGTTGGGCGTGATGTACCCCATCATTATCCACAAGGCAGCCGTTAATAAGAATAGCATCATCACAAACGGATGATTGAACAGGCTCGAGCGACGGGCTCTATTGATTAAAACAATCATCAACAACACCCAAAAAAATATCAGCTCCAACGACAAGGCCAAGGTGAATATATGTTTGCTTTCCGTGGGAATTGGACGGAAAAATCCATGTCCAACCGCTTCCGGCATTTGTTTCAAAAATGAAACTACATCCGGTTTTAATGGTGTCAGTTCCATTTGTGAATTCGCTTTTTTTAGCGATAAAAAATCATGCTGTCTCTGTTCAATCAATACCAGGGGTGACCATTCCGGTTTGATCCATTGAACGATTGAAATGCTTAAGATACCAAGCACGATGACCAACAAAAAACTTCTCCATCCCAACCTCGGAAATTTGATCGCCATCCAATATCCCAATATTGTAGGTATGAAAATCAAAAGCAAATAGTTCCGCATCAATACCAATCCCAATAAACTGATGATTGCAGTCAACACATATTTCAGCTTCCAATGTTGAGTTGTTCCCAAATAAAGGGATAAAAGAAAAAAGCCCATCAAACTGAATACCAGCAAATCCTTGTGTATCCCCGAACTGAAATATAATGTGGATGGTAATAGAAATATAGCCCACATTATTTTTTTACGATTGCCCGGATAGATGGAATCAAACAACCGATAAAATGCCACATGTCCTAAAAATCCAACCGCATTGAAAAAAATACTGTTCAGGTAATAGTTTCCGGCGGTAATCAAATTCATTACAGCCAATGATTTTTGAATCAGATTGTTGCGCAGATCATTCCAATACGAACCCACCGCATTGAAAAACTGTCCGTATGGATTTTCATATGGGGACTCGAACAAAGTGGTGAAGAATTTAATCGGATCAGCCTTTAGCAATTCGGTTTCTAACCTACTTTCTTTGACCAGATTCCAGTAGTCGTTGGAAGGGTAGTAGCGTATAGATATCCATCCCAGTAAGCATCCCACCGCAATTCTCAGCGTAAATAGAGAAAAGATTTCCGTTCGATTCAGTCCGCTGTTTTTGACAAATCTCATGCGCGTCAGTAAATAAAACATCATGCCCCAAATACAAACAAAAAGAAACAGAAATACGGTTGTGCTCATGATGTGGGAAGATAGTCAAAATTTAATTCGAGGATATCGTTAACCCCCTGCTTCAATTTGTTAGTTTTGCACCGCATAAATAAATAACATGGAAATTACTGCTCAAACCGCCGCGCAACTTCGCATTACAGAAGAAGAATTTAATTTGATTTGTGAGAAACTCGGACGCACGCCGAATTTCACAGAACTCTGTGCCTTCAGCGGTATGTGGAGTGAGCATTGCAGTTATAAAAACTCCATTCGTTGGTTGAAAACGCTTCCGCGAGAAGGGAAAAAAATGTTGGTCAAAGCCGGAGAAGAAAATGCCGGATTGATGGACATCGGTGATGGTTATGGTGTGGTATTCAAAATCGAATCGCACAATCACCCTTCGGCTATTGAGCCTTTTCAAGGTGCGGCAACTGGTGTGGGGGGAATCAACCGCGATATTTTTACAATGGGTGCTCGTCCAATCGCTTCCCTTAACTCTCTTCGTTTCGGTAACCTGGAAGATGCCAAAACCCGCCATCTGCTTGCAGGGGTAGTTTCCGGTATCGGTCATTACGGCAACTGTTTTGGCGTACCAACCGTTGGCGGTGAAATTTATTTTGAACATTGTTATCATACCAATCCATTGGTCAATGCCATGAGTGTGGGAATAGTTCGCAATGGAGAAACCGTTTCAGCAACCGCCGAAGGCAAGGGCAATCCTGTCTTTTTTGTGGGCAGTGCCACCGGTAAAGATGGAATTGGCGGCGCTTCTTTTGCCAGCGCGGAGTTGACGGAAGACAGCGCGGAAGATCTGCCTGCGGTGCAAGTAGGCGATCCGTTTCAGGAGAAAAAACTATTGGAGGCCTGCTTGGAAGTCATACAAACCGGCGCCGTAGTGGGTATGCAGGACATGGGCGCGGCTGGAATTATTTGCTCAACCGCGGAAATGAGTGCCAAAGGTAAGGCGGGCATGCGCATCGACCTGGATAAAGTACCAACGCGTCAAAAAGATATGAAAGCCTGGGAACTCTTGTTGAGCGAAAGTCAGGAGCGTATGTTGCTGGTGGCCCACAAAGGCAAAGAGCAAGCGGTGATAGATGTGTTTGAAAAATGGGATCTTCCTTGCAGTGAAATCGGCGAGGTAACGGAGGATGGCATGCTTCGTTTTTACATGCACGGTGTGGAAGAGGCTGTAATTCCGGCAGAAGAATTGGTGTTGGGTGGTGGTGCCCCTCAATATATACGTGAGTTCAAACGTCCGGCTTACTTGGATCAACTTCCGGTGATTGATGTTGATCAATTGTCTATGCCAGCCGATTTAAAAGAAGTCGCAAAAATGATCTTACAATCGCCCAATATTGCCAGTAAGCGTTGGATCTATCAGCAATACGATAGCATGGTGGGCACAGGGAATATGAGCACGAATGATCCAAGCGATGCGGCTGTTGTGCTGGCGAAACCAACGAACAAAGCATTGGCCTTAACGACAGATTGCAACAGCAGATATGTGCAGGCAGATCCATACACTGGAGCCATGATCGCAGTGGCCGAAGCGGCAAGAAATATTGTTTGCAGTGGTGGCTTGCCTTTGGGGGTGACCAACTGCTTGAATTTCGGAAATCCTTACGACCCCGAAGTTTACTATCAGTTTGTAGAAGCGGTCAAAGGAATGGGTGCGGCCTGTGTGAAATTTGACACGCCGGTTACCGGAGGGAATGTGAGTTTTTATAATCAGTCGCCGGATGGTCCGGTGTATCCTACGCCTACCATCGGCATGGTTGGACTTTTGGATCATATTGATCAACGTATGACCCTTGCTTTCAGAAACGATGGAGATTTAATTTATTTG
This sequence comes from Ferruginibacter sp., assembly GCA_044353025.1. GTDB lineage: Bacteria > Bacteroidota > Bacteroidia > Chitinophagales > Chitinophagaceae > Ferruginibacter. The sequence continues at coordinate 4,326 of JBILCT010000031.1, forward strand.
CTGGGAGCACCACAAAACGATGTTCATTGTTCGGAATATTTGAAGCTTGCGCATCAGATTTCGTTATCGGTTGCCCCATGGTTTGATCTGGAAGAAGAATACGCTTTGCAACAAGCGGTGCGTCAACTCATTTTGGATAAACAAATCAAATCTGCACACGATGTGAGTGAGGGCGGATTGATGACCACCTTGATGGAAAGTGCATTTGTTTATAACAAAGGATTTGCAGTCAATAAATCCCATTCATCTATCCGTTCGGATGCTTACTGGTATGGCGAATCGCAGAGCAGGATAGTAGTCAGCATTTCAGCGGATCAACAAGATGCATTTGAATCTGCTGTAAAAAAATCCGGCTTACCATTTGCGCAGCTCGGTCAGGTAACTTCAGGTGATATTTTGGTGGATGGGAATGATTGGGGAAATATCGATGTATGGAAGGCGGGGTATGATTCTGCGATTGGGAATATGATTGTAGCGAAAAACTAACTCGGATCTGCACAACCTGCAACCTGGATTTTAAACGTTGGTTTCAAGTTGCATGTTTCAGGTTAAACTCGTTATACGAAAGCAACCTCCAACCTGCAACCTGGATATTAATTGAACGTCGGCACGTTTCAGGTTCAAATCGCTGTGCGAAAGTAACTTCCAGCCTGTAGCGATTAATGTCGGTAAAACAACCATAAAATCTGATGGTTTACACTTTTTGCATTTAAGTTAATATCTCAATTTGCTTGAATCATTCAAAAATGAGTCATGATGCAAGCCATGGTATCTGTTCAAAATAACACGTATCTTCGAAATCAAAATACACGTATTATGACGACCAAGCTAACCTTGACGATAGAGGCCAGTGTGGTAGCAGATGCAAAAAAATATGCTGCATCGAAAGGAAATAGTCTATCAAAACTGGTTCAAAATTATCTGAAAACCATTACCGCGTCTTCTGAGGATACCGATTCCATATCTCCGAAAATCACTAAGTTGATGGGTTCCGCAAAATCAATACACGGCGCTAATTACAAAGAAACGCTTTCAGAAAGTTTACGTAAAAAATACAAGCTGTAAGGATCATGAAACATCTATTCCTGGATACCAATGTTTTGATAGATTTTCTTACCGACCGAAAACCGCATTCAATTCATGCTGCACGCTTATTTAATGATGCACTTCATAAAAAAATTGTAATCTACATCTCTGCTGTTTCATTTAATAACATGTACTACATTCTTCGCCAATCAAACGCACATGCCAACTGTATTCAATGTTTGTCTGAGCTGCAGGAATGGACAAAAGTGATTGATGTGACCAATAATATGATTTCAAGTGCTCTTGGATCCGGATTTCGGGATTTTGAAGATGCCATACAATACCATTGTGCAAAATCCATCAACAAAATAGATGCAATTATTACCAGGAATTCAAAAGATTATAAACTTAGTGCCATTCAGATTTTAAGTCCTGCTGAGGCTGTATCCATGATTGCCGCACCATAGCAATCGCTTACATAAAGTCAGTATACTAGTTGAACGTTAACATGTTTCACGTTTCAAGTTAAACTCGCCAAACGAAATCAACCTCCAACCTGCAACTTGGACATTCGTACGACGGTTGCAAGTTTCAGTTTAAACTCGCTTTGCGAAATAAACCTCCAACCTGCAACCTGGATTTTCATTCGATGGTTACAGGTTCGTGCCGTTACACAAACATCCCCTTCCTCATTTTAATTTTTTCAACGCCAAAAATTCGCCCTATCTTTGAACGACCTCTGGATATTTTTTCTCCCTGGTCATTCACTTTTCATCGCTGTAAATCAACGTCGGATCAACGCCGGGATTGACCTTTATGGCATATACGAACACTATGGCCAAATATATTTTCGTAACGGGTGGCGTTACTTCTTCGCTGGGTAAAGGAATCATAGCCGCATCACTCGCCAAATTATTGCAAAGCAGAGGATTGAGTGTAACCATTCAAAAATTCGATCCATACATCAACGTGGATCCCGGTACGCTGAATCCTTATGAGCATGGGGAGTGTTACGTGACCGATGATGGCGCGGAAACAGATCTGGACCTTGGTCATTACGAGCGTTTCTTGAATATTCCCACCTCTCAGGCTAATAATGTAACCACCGGACGCATCTACCAAACTGTTATCAATAAAGAAAGACAAGGCGATTATCTCGGTAAAACCGTACAGGTCGTTCCGCACATAACGGATGAGATCAAACGCAGAATGCTGTTGCTGGGTGAAACAGGACAGTATGATATCATCATCACCGAATTAGGGGGCACTGTAGGCGATATCGAAAGTCTGCCTTTTGTGGAAGCCGTGCGCCAACTACAATGGGAGCTGCCGGAGGAAGATTGCGTGGTGGTTCATCTTACCTTGATTCCTTACTTGAGTGCGGCCAAAGAACTCAAAACAAAACCTACCCAACATAGTGTTCGCTTGCTGAGTGAAGAAGGGGTTCACCCCAATGTCATTGTTTGCAGAACCGAACATCCGTTGACAGATGAACTGAAACGAAAAATTGCGCTTTTCTGCAACGTAAAAACAGATGCAGTAATTGAAGCGATGGATGCCAGTACGATCTACGAAGTGCCGCTGAACATGCAACGCGAAGGGCTAGATCGAATCGTTTTGAAAAGATTGCACATCAACGATTACAAAGAAACAGACCTCACACGTTGGAATGAATTTTTAAACAGACTCCAATCTCCCAAAACAACCATCAAAATTGGATTGATCGGTAAGTATGTCGAGTTGCAGGATGCCTATAAATCCATTCTGGAAGCCTTCATTCACGCCGGTGCCATGAATGAATGCAAGGTGGTCATTGAAGATATTCATAGTGAATACCTCACCCGTGAAAATGCCAAAGATCAATTGAAAGGATTACACGGTTTATTGGTGGCCCCCGGTTTCGGCTCAAGGGGGGTGGAAGGAAAGATTGAAGCAGTTCGTTATGCTCGTGAAAGCAAACTGCCATTCTTTGGTATTTGTCTGGGCATGCAAATGGCGGTTATTGAGTTTGCCAGAAATGTGCTGGGTTGGACAGATGCGCATTCCACAGAAATGAATCAAACGACCACTCATCCGGTGATCGATTTGATGGAAGATCAAAAGTCAGTTACCAACAAAGGTGGAACCATGCGTTTAGGCGCTTATGCATGTACGTTAGCAACCGGTTCGCTCGCTCATCAGATATATTCCGAAGCAACCATCCAGGAGCGTCATCGTCACCGCTGGGAATTCAACAGTAAATATGAATCCGAGTATCAACAGGCAGGAATGGTATTGAGCGGAAAAAATCCGGAGCAAGGACTTGTTGAAGTCGTTGAATTGCCGGATCATCCGTTTTTCATTGGGGTACAGTTTCATCCTGAATTGAAAAGTACAGTTGAACATCCGCATCCTATTTTTGTTCATTTTGTAGCGGCCGCATTGAAGCATGCCGCAGCAAACGCATAGTCAACCCGTTCTTATTTTGACAGATTCAGCTTTACATAGCGATTGGGAGAAAAAAACGATGGAAGAATTGAACCGGAAAACACCGGATGATTTTCGTCGTTCTGAAAAAACTCCCGTCATTGCCGTCATGGAAAACATTCGCTCCGCCTATAATGTAGGGAGTTTATTTCGCACTGCGGATGCATTTCTGTTGGAATCCATTTATCTCACCGGTTACACACCCTTTCCTCCTCATAAAGAAATCAGAAAAACCGCATTGGGCGCCGAGGATACCGTGTGTTGGAAGCATTTTCCCAATGCAAAAGAAGCGATTGAAGCCTTGAGAGGCGATGGTTATGCGGTGTTTGCCGTTGAGCAGGTTCATCAAAGTGTCTCTTTGGAGTTGTGTTCCTTCGAAACACATGCACGCATCGCTGTGATCTTCGGAAATGAGGTGACGGGGGTAGAGGAGGATACCATCAAACTTTGCGATGGTTGTATAGAAATACCGCA
>JBILCT010000032.1:0-8289 GCA_044353025.1 Ferruginibacter sp.
AGTTGCGCAAGATCTTTACTCCCCGCTTTTTCAATTTGATCACGGTTGATCACGGTTACCACTTTCCCTGTCATGGATGTTTTATTAGGGAACTTGTTGGCAGACACTACCACCTCTTGAAGCAATGTACTGTCCTGCGAAAAAACATGAACCATGCAAGCCATGCTCAGTAGAAAACCTGTGATTTTCTTCATAAAAAATAAATTGTACAGCTGTTTGGAGAAAGGGATTCCCCTGGAATCCGGATAGACAGAATATGGCATGTGCCTCTGCCCTTCGGCCTTTCTCCCGAAAGCCATGGGTTTTAAATGTTCACTGGCAGGTCTTCTGACTCGCTTCCGACCCACGCCTTCCCATCAAAATTTGACAGTGGCAATTGGTGTGTCGTTTGATTGAAGCTTACAGCTACGGGGATAGTGCCGGATTTACACCGGGCTTCCCTTTTCATTCCTTCTAAGGAAACCAATGACGAAACGAAAGTAGAAGAAATCAACTTTTTAGCATGTACAAGTTGTTCTAATGATGTTGATAAGCATAAAAAAACCGCTCTGTGAGCGGTTTTGTATAATTTCTGTTGTGATTAATGCTTTTTGCATTCCCCAACAACCGTATGGAACAAATCGTGGGCTTCAGTGATCATTTTCGTAATCTTTTCATCAGCTTCTTTCTTTTCAATAGAATACCAGATGTCATTACACTTGATCATCAGCTTTTTCAAGGTTGCTGTAGTTTTCTCTTTGTCGAAGTTTGCAGGAACCTCAGCTGCATACCACACTTTGGATGCGCGATAAAGTTCAGCTTTTTTTTCTTTCAGTGGAGCCAAATTACCTACTTCTGCTGCATGAAAGGTTTCAGACATCAGCGTGTGGAATGCCTTTAATTCAGGCCATTCAGTGGTTTTGGTTTGTGCTTGTGCTGCGCTGAACATAAACAATGCAGCCAGAAATGGAATGATCTTTTTCATCTTTTTTTGGATTTGATGCGAATTGTATAGAACAAACTTAAGCATTTGAGGTTAAAATAGATAGTTTTTATCCGATTTTCAATATGACTATGATCATGTCCATTCGAATGAAAGTCCAATTTTAAACCCGCTATTCTGTTAATTTTGCAACATGTTTCGAATCGTACCTATTTTATTGATTGCATTCATGCTAAACTTCTCTGCGAAAGCCCAGCAGAAATGGTCTTTTCAACAATGTGTTGAATATGCGATGAAGTCAAACTTATCTGTTTCCCGCGCCGAAATCCAAGCCAAGCTGAGCAACATAACCTCCCGCCAGAACAAGTGGGGACTCCTTCCCAACCTGAATCTCAGCTCCAGCGGCGCATTCAATTCCGGTTTAAATCAGGATCCAACAACTTTCACCCGAGTAACTGAAAGCTATCTTTCTGCAGGTATGCAGCTGCAATCCAGCGCAGACATCTTTCAATTTTTTTCCAAACGGCTACAATACCAAAGCAGTCGTATCGATTACATGGCCGCTCAAGCTGATGTGAGTAAAATTCGTTATGACATCGGGCTTTCCACCGCCAACGCTTTTTTACAAGCACTGCTCGCCAAGCAACAGGCCGCAGTTGCCCGTTTGCAGGTTGAACAAACAGTGGCTCAGTTAAACAACACCAGAAAACTGGTGGATGCCGGAACTTTACCCATGCTCAATCTTTCTCAAATCGAAGCTCAGTGGGCACTTGACAGTAGTAATCTGATTTCTTCCCAAGGAAATGCAACACTCAGTTTGTTAAACTTGAAAGCATGGATGAATATCGATGCGGCCGAACCGTTTGATATTGAAGAGCCACCTGTAGAAAGTATTCCGGTTGAAACATTGGCCGATTTACAGCCTGAATTCGTTTATGATTTGGCGCTTAAAAATCAACCCCAACAAAAATCCAACGAACTTCGACTGATGTCTGCGCAACTTCGGAATAAATCTGCCAAAGCAGCTCGTCTTCCTTCATTGGCTGCTTTTGGATCTTTGGGCTCCAATTATTTATCATTCACCAAGCGTCCCATTTACAATCGCATCATCACTGGATATCAACCAACCGGATTAATTGTAGATGCCGGAGGTGTACAATACGATGTTCAAAGTCCGCTGTTTACCAATGGCAATATCGCAGGCTATTTTAAACCAAACACAGTTGGCAAACAGCTGACCGATAATTTTCGCAAGACGATTGGATTGAGTCTATCTGTTCCAATTTTTAATGGCAGTAGTGCAAAGCTCAATGTTGAAAGAAGTCAGCTTGATTTACAATCCGCAACTTTGCAACAAACGCAGGATAATTTCAAACTCAAACAGGATATTTATCAAGCGTATCAGGCAGCAGGTATAGCTCTGCAGAAATTTAATGCATCCAAAAAATCTGTCACCGTTAGTGAACAAACCTATGAATATGCAACCAAGCGGTTCAATGTGGGAATGCTCAGTACGTTCGATCTGATTACCAGTCAGAATAATTTACTTCGTGCACGACTTGAATTTGTTACGGCACAATTTGATTATGTTTTCAAAATGAAAGTGTTGGAATATTACAAAGGACTTGGATTAAAACTCACTAAATAATTTTCGCATGAATAAGACCACGAAATGGTTGATTGCCGGCTCCATACTCCTGCTGATTACTTTGATTATTTTATCAAAAACCGGCGTGATTGGAGAAAAAAAATCCACCCGCGTTACCGCTGAAAAAGTGCAACGTCGCACCATCGTTGAAGTAGTGAATGCCAGTGGGAAAATCTATCCCGAAATCGAGGTAAAAATCAGTCCGGATATCAGTGGCGAAATCACCGAACTCCTCGTTAAAGAAGGAGACACCGTTAAGCAAGGTCAATTACTGGCACGCATATACGCAGATATTTACAGCTTGCAACGCGATCAGGCAGCTTTAGGAGTAGAACAATCACGATCACAAGCAGCTAATGTTCAGGCTTCCGTGGCTGGACTTCAAGCGCAACTTGATCAGGCTGAGAAAACATTTGAAATGCAACAAAAATTGTATCAGGATAAAGTAATCAGCAAGAATGAATTCAATACCGCTGAAGCTGCTTTTAAAACAGCCAAGGCCAATTACAATGCTGGTTTGCAATCTGTAAGAGGTGGATCCGCTACCGTTCGTTCTGCTGAAGCTAGTTTGCGCAGAGCAGATAAGGATTTGGGTCGCACCACATTGCTTGCTCCGATTGATGGAGTGGTTACCCTGCTTAATGTGAAGAAAGGGGAGAAAGTTGCCGGTAACAGCTTCAACATTGGTACTGAAATTTTGCGCATTGCTAACATGGATAAAATTGAAGTGCGTGTGGATGTAGGTGAAAATGATATACCCAAAGTAAAATTGGGAGATAGCGCCAATGTAACCGTTGATGCATACAGCGATCGTGTATTTCGTGGTGTGGTTACTCAAATTGCTAGCAGCAATACTTCTGCAGCAGCGAGTGCACTCACCGGTGGATCATCAGATGTCACTCAATACAAAGTCTATGTCAGATTGATCGCATCCAGTTATCAGGATCTTTTGGGAAAAGGCAGCTTTCCGTTTCGTCCAGGCATGAGTGCGAGTGTGGATATTCAAACCCGCACCCATGAAAATGTTTGGAGTGTTCCTATCAATGCAGTAACCACCCGTGAGAAGGAAGAGGCCAAACTTCTGCAAAAAAATAAAGACGATCAATCACAGGATAATACAAATCCATATGACTTGGATGTGTTGGTTTTTATTCGTGAGAAAGATGGTCGTGTTCGTAAAAAACTAGTTAAAACAGGCATTCAGGATTTGAATTATATGGAAATCACAGAAGGACTTACTGGTGTAGAAGAAGTAATCACCGGACCATATGATATTGTCTCCAAAGAATTGAAAGACAGTATGGAAGTGATGGTTGTAGATAAGAAAGAACTGTTTGAAAAGAAGAACAACGATTAATTTCGCAGTAAATCCAACCTGATTTAACCCAACCCGTGAAACCATTTTTCTTTTTTTTGTGCTTGCTCCTTTTTATGAACGGCACTAATGCGTTCGCACAGCAAATTCGCGTAAAATTTATCATCAGCGATCAGCGAAAACAGCCCGTTGAATCCGCAAATATTTTGGTGAAAAGTTTGAAGGACAATGTCAAGTTGATTGAAAAATCAATTCATTCAGTGGACTCAATATTTCTTCCGACAATCGGTGAATTTTCTATTCAATTCAGTTCAGCAGGAAAAAAATCCAAAACAGAAAGGATCTTCACTGAAAATGCAAATATCATTTTGAACATAACGCTTGATGACAGTGAATTGTCAGGCGTAACGGTTATATCCAAAAAGTCATTCATTCGGGAAGAAGATGATAAAACCATTGTAGACGCCACGGCATTGTCGAACAGCAGTACCAATGCCATGGAGGTTTTGGAAAAAACACCGGGTACGATCATCGATCAGGATGGTAACGTGTATCTCAACAGCTTGAATCCTGCCGCCATACAAATCAATGGAAGAACGATGCGCTTCAGTGCAGCCGATCTGAGTTCGCTGTTAAAAAGTTTACCGGCGAATAGTGTGGAAAAAATTGAAATTCTTAGAAACCCATCCGTAAAATATGATGCTGCCAGCAGTGGAGGCATTGTAAATATCATCCTTAAAAAAGGAGTAAAAATTGGAAGCAACGGATCAGTTAACGTTTCACATTTTCAAGGAGTCAACGGTACCACTTCATTGGGTGGAACCATCAGCAGTCAGCGCGATAAACTCAACAGTTATTTCAATTATCAATATACCAGTCGAAATGGATTTGAAAATTTGAATTCTGAACGAAAATTCACCAACGACGATTTCAAATTCAATCAACAATCATATACCACCTATCCCAATCGAGGACATTATGTGAACGGGGGAATTGATTGGACAATTTCCGACCATTGGAAGTTAACCATGGATTCGCGTGTTAATTTGAGCAACTACGAAAGTTTTGCAAAAAATAAGATTGAATTAAGTCAGGCCAACAATTTCTTAGGTACAAACACTTCCAGCTCCGACAATAATAATCAATCGCGTTCGCTCACACAAAGCGTTAGCATTACCCATGATTTGGACACCGGTGGCAGTGAATGGAAAACTGTTGCAGAGTGGACAGGATACCGTTTTGAGCAAGATCAGGAATACTTGAACCAAATTGGATTTCCGTTCAACACCTACCGTGCAGGATTGGGAAATAATTTAAATCGTAAGTCGCAATGGAATTTGCAATCAGATTTGATCTTGAAAAAAATCAAAGGATTCACGATTGAAACCGGCTTTCGTTCAAATTTGGGTTACGCGGATGTTCGTTCAAATTATGTGGTGGATACAGGAAACGGCATAAGAATCGTAGATCAATTTCAAACAAACAAGTATACCTACCGTGAAGGCATACACGCCGTTTATGCACAGCTCACCCGTTCGTTCGGAAAATTGGTGCTTAAATCCGGGGTGCGTTGGGAGTATACGGATTTGGAGGGATCGCAAACCGTTCCCGCAGATACCGGATTTACCATTCAAAGACAGGATTGGTTTCCGTATGTATTTATCAAACATCCGATGTTCAAGATGTTTGGACAAACCTTACAAGGCAGTTTGATATTTAGAAAATCCATTCGCAGGCCTTATTATGAAAGTCTGAATCCTTTTCCAAGATTCATTGACCCGTTTTTGTATGAGTCAGGAAATCCGGCACTCAAACCGCAGCTCACTGATAATTACGAATTTAGTGTAACATTCAATGATATTCCGGTAGCATCCATTGGAATGAATCAAACCCGCGATTTGTTTTCTGGCGTTATTTATCAGGATACGATAACTAAAATCGCCTTTCGAACTTTTGATAACTTAGGTAAAAATCAAGAGATCTATGGCAGATTGATTCTTGGAATTCCTCCCGGGAAGAAATATTTCTTTTATCTCGGTGGAATTGTGAATGCGAATCGATTCGATGGCTTTTTTCAAAATCAGCCACTCTCATATTTCCGTACCAGTTTCACTTTTTTCACCTTTCATGAATACAAGGGTTTGAAGAACTGGGTGTTCAATGTGCAGGCTTTTCTTCGTACCGGAGGTTTGCAGAATTTTTATGAATTGAATACGTTCGGTGGAATGACCTGTACCATCAATCGTTCACTTTGGAAAAAGAAGGCCAATCTGATTTTAACAATGAATGATGTGTTTCGTACCAATCGGGTTGGATTTAGTTTTGATAGGAATGGTCAGATCTTAGATGGTTTACGATTTAATGATACGCGGAGGGTTGGACTCACTTTTCGTTATCAGTTCGGATTCAAACCGAAAGAAGAAAAAAATGAGAAGATGGAAGGTCCATCAGGAATTGGAGAAGCCAACTGATCGAGTTTTATTTGCTACATTTACGCATCATGCACGCTAACGATTTTTTGTTTACAATGATTCAATCGCTGGTTGAATCCTCCTCTTTGCAAACCGATGTTGAACGAGTCGAAAAACTTCCTCAGAGTGGTGGAGACCGTCAATATTTTCGAGTGTATTTGAAGGATGGAAAAACTTGCATCGCCACATTCAGTGAAGATTTGCGCGAGTCTAACACTTTCTTGTACTTCAATCGGCATTTCAAGTCCAAAGGCATTCCCGTACCTGAGGTGATCACTGTTCACGATTCAGGAAAATGTTACCTGCAACAGGATTTGGGCGGTCAGTCGTTGCTTGATGTTCTGGAGAAAGAGGGATACACCGAATCTGTTTATAAGCTTTATGAAAAAAGTTTGTACGCGCTTGCTCAATTGCAAATCAAGGGAGACGAGGGGTTAGATTACGAACAATGCCTTCAAAGCAAATCATTTGGCAAACAGGCCATGCTGAATGATTTATTGTATTTCCGATTTTACTTTTTGGATACGTTGGGTATTTCATACAATAAAGAAAATCTTTGGAATGAGATGGAGCGCTTGGCAGAACAATTGGCTTCAGCTCAAAATCAGTATTTCATGTACCGCGATTTTCAGAGTCGAAACATCATGATACAGAACGATGCTGTTTTTTTTATTGATCATCAGGGAGGCATGAAAGGTCCGTTGATGTATGATGTAGCCTCCTTGTTATGGCAAGCCAAGGCGCAACTTCCATCAGAATGGAAAAATAATTTATGGCAAGCTTATGTGAAACATTTAAATGAGTTAATGACGAATCCAATTTCGTCTACGCATCTGCGTGAGCAATACGAAGGAATGGTTTGGTTAAGATTATTACAAGTCATGGGTGCTTATGGTTTCAGAGGGAGGGTAGAAAGGAAAACGCATTTTTTAAACAGCATTCCAGCAGGATTGAAAAACATACGGCAATTTTTAACTGAAACGAATTTTCTAACATCTTTTCCATTGTTGAAATCTTTGATGGAAGAAATTTCTGCGGATAAATATATTCAGACATTCAGCACACCTCAGGCTACTGCAGAAACACCGCTTACGGTGCGCATCAGCAGTTTCTCATTTTTGAAAAACGGATATCCCGCATGTGCAGGAAAACAGGGAGGTGGCTTTGTGTTTGATTGCAGAGGAATATTGAATCCCGGTCGCATTGAACAGTATAAAACACAATCCGGATTGGATCAGGCGGTCAAAATATTTTTAGACCGGGAAACACGCATGCCGGAGTTTTTAAAATCAGTGTATGAGACGGTAGACATCGCGGTTGAAGATTATCTGGCACGTGGTTTTGATGCGTTGGAAATTCATTTCGGTTGTACGGGCGGACAGCATCGAAGTGTATTTGCTGCCGAATCGTTGAACAAGCATTTGCAGCAGAAATATAATGTAAGAACTGTTTTGCAACATCTCAATCAATCCAACTGGCTACGATGAAAGCAATGATATTTGCGGCCGGCTTAGGCACGCGTTTTAAACCATGGACAGACAAGCACCCGAAGGCATTGGCGCTGGTGAATGGAAGGACATTGCTGGAACACAATGTTCGTTATCTGCAACAATACGGAATCACAGATTTGGTGATCAATGTGCACCATCATGCGGAACAGGTTATGGAAGCGGTTGCAGCGGCATCTGGTTGGGGAAGTCAAATTCAAATCAGTGATGAACGGGGTGAACTACTTGAAACAGGAGGAGGACTTATTAAGGCGGCAGAATTATTAAAATCAGACCAGCCTTTTCTCACCTTAAATGCGGATGTACTTACTGATTTGAATCTCTATCATATTTTGGCTGCGCATCAAAAAAACAAAGCATTGATTACGTTGGCTGTAACAGACCGAAAATCAGACCGTGTTTTTTTAATGGACGAAAAGAACCGG
>JBILCT010000033.1:0-8048 GCA_044353025.1 Ferruginibacter sp.
AGTGCCTGGGTCGGATGTTCGTTGATCCCGTCTCCGGCGTTAATGATCACGGCGGGAACCCGCTTGGATAGAAAGTGAGGTGCACCGGTAGCACTGTGACGCATGACCACCATATCCACCTTCATGCTCAACACGTTATTTACTGTATCCAACAGCGTTTCTCCTTTGGATACGGATGATCCTGATACAGAAAAATTAATCGTATCGGCACTTAATCTTTTCTCAGCCAATTCAAAAGACAATCTCGTTCTGGTTGAGTTCTCATAAAAAAGATTTACAATTGTAACATCTCGAAGGGAAGGTACTTTTTTAATGGGTCGTTGCAATACCTCTTTGAATTGTTTGGCGGTATGGAGGATCGTAGAAATATCAGAAGACTGAAGCTGTTTGATCCCCAATAAATGTTGATTTGAAAGTTGCATGAATTGCTGAAATTTATATTTCGATACTTCAATTTGTTTGAACAGATTCAAAAACGAACACCGATTCCTGATTCCAGTCCACTTTTACTTTTTCGGTTGATCGGGTATCAATCGCTACACCACAATAGTCTGGTTGAATGGGCAACTCTCGATTAAATCTGCGATCAACCAACACACACAATTCAATTTGTTTGGCGCGTCCAAAATCTTGTAAAGCATCCAATGCAGCACGAATTGTTCTGCCGGTATACAGGACATCGTCAATCAACACCACTCGTTTCCCTTCGATCTTTTGTAAAAGCTTCGTTTCTGTTGGCAAATGCAATTCATCCCGATAATCATCCCTGTAAAAAGTGATGTCCAATACGCCGTATTGTATTTCATTGTTTACATGCAACGATTTAACCACTTGCATTATTCTTTCCGCTAAATATTTACCGCGTGGTTGAATTCCAATAAAAACAACCTGATCAAAATCGGTTTCATGTTCAATTAGCTGGTGCGCCAGTCGTTGTATCGTAAGTTGCAGTTGTTTTGGATTAAGCAGGCAAGTCATGAAATGTTTGTGGTTTGATTGGACAAGGTCAAAAAAATGCCCCCTTGAAGGAGGCAGGTAAATTACAATACTTTTGTGATTCGTTTTTGGTAATCCGCCAATTCATCCCACTTCTCATTGTAAGCCAACTTCGCTTGACGTGCCCATGTTGCATAATAATCAACACCACGTGTGATGCCCGCATCTTCCAAAATCATCAATAAACGCTTCATGGTACAATTGCCCAAAGCGTAGTAGTCAGCAACTCCTGACTCTTTCAAAATGTTTTGATACTTGCGAGTAAAACCAAGAATTTTATTCAAATCATCCGGCTTCTGTTTCATGGCAGCTTTTTTTGCGGCCTTTTTAATGGATTCAGATTTTTTTGGTCTGCCTCGCTTGGCTACTTTTTTTGTAGCAACATTGGCTTGATTTGCTTTTTTCATTTTGTTTGATTTTTTGGTATTGGTATTTTAAAGTCTAACATGTGAGCAAATTCGAATTCGCTTTTTATGTCAAATCTGACGCAAAAATAAACAATTCACTAAAATTAACACATTTATTTTTCCGTCATAAATGAATAAGAATAATGTGTAGGTGGATTGAAAGTTTCCTTGATGGTTCTGGCACTGAGCCATCGGTACAGGTTCAGAAAAGAGCCTGCCTTATCATTGGTTCCACTCGCTCTGGCTCCTCCAAATGGCTGCTGACCAACTACCGCACCGGTTGGCTTATCATTGATGTAAAAGTTTCCAGCTGCATTTCTAAGTTTCTGCGTGGCCGTTTCAATCGCCATACGATCTCTGGAAATCACTGCACCAGTAAGCGCGTAAGCAGAGGTCTGATCTACCAGCTTCAATGTTTCTTCATACTTATTTTCGTCATATACATATACTGTCAAAACCGGACCGAATAATTCCTCGCGCATGGTTACATACTGAGGATCTTTGGTTTCAATGATAGTAGGTTCAATGAAAAATCCATCAGTTTTATCACATTTCCCGCCAACCAAAATACGCACAGGCGCATCTTTCTTTCTGGCTGCTTTTAGATAACCTTCGATCTTGTCAAAGCTTCGCTCATCAATCACTGCATTGATAAAATTGGTAAAATCTTCTGTCGTCCCCATTTTCATGGTTTTTACTTGCTCTACCAGTTTTTTCAAAACCTCTTTGGAAATATTGGAAGGCAAATAAGCACGCGACGCCGCAGAACATTTCTGTCCCTGGTACTCAAAAGCACCCCTGGCCAAAGCCGTAACTACCACATCCGGATCTGCAGACGGATGAGCAATTACAAAATCCTTCCCTCCCGTTTCTCCCACAATACGCGGATATGTTTTATAATTGGAAAGATTCTGTCCGATTGTTTTCCAGATATCATTGAATACGCCGGTACTTCCTGTAAAATGCACCCCGGCAAAATCAGGATGATTGAATACGATTTCTCCCAAAACCGGTCCGCTCACATATACCAAATTGATTACTCCATCCGGCAATCCGGCTTCGCGTAAAATACGCATGAATAACTGAGCACTGTACACCTGTGTATCCGCACATTTCCATACTACCACATTACCACACATGGCCGCACTAGTTGGCAAATTACCAGCAATAGCCGTAAAATTAAAAGGTGTGATGGCCAAAACGAACCCCTCAAGTGGACGATACTCTACACGATTATTGATGCCTGGTGCACTCAACGGTTGTTGACGATAAATGTCGCTGAGGTAATGCACATTAAATCGAAGGAAATCGATCAATTCGCAAGAGGCGTCAATTTCAGCTTGATATGCATTCTTACTTTGACAAAGCATGGTTGCCGCGTTGATTTGAGCACGATATTTGGTAGCCAGCAAATCTGCTGCTTTTAGAAAAATATTGGCGCGGTTTTCCCAACTCATATTCGCCCACTTGTCTTTTATCTTGAGTGCTGCACTGATTGCTTTTTGAACATGTTTCTGATTTCCTTTGTGAAAATGTCCTAACACATATTTGTGTTCATGGGGTGGACGCATCGCTACCAATTCACCGGTTCTAACTTCTTCAGATCCGATATACATGGGAACATCGTGTTTTTGGGCTTTTAAGTTGCGTAATGCTTCCTTGAGCGCTTTGCGTTCAGGTGAACCGGGCGCATAGTTCAATACAGGTTCGTTGTTAGGTGTTGGATAGTAAAAATCACCGAATTGCATGGTAATGGTTTTAGGTGAGTAAATGAATTATGATTGGGTTTCTTGTTCTTTCTCGCTCATCAGATAAGCCTTGATAAATCCATCAATGTCTCCATCCATCACTGGTCCCACATTGCCCACTTCGAAATCGGTGCGATGGTCTTTGATCATTTTATAGGGATGAAACACATAGGACCGAATTTGTGATCCCCATTCAATTTTCTTTTTCGTGGAGTTCTTTGCATCAATGGCTTCCTGTCGTTTACGCATCTCTTCCTCATACAAACGGCTTTTCAGCATAGCCATGGCTTTTTCTCTATTCTCACCTTGTGTTCGTGCCTGCTGACACTCCACGATAATGCCTGTTGGCTTGTGCGTCAGGCGTACTGCAGTTTCCACCTTGTTCACGTTCTGACCACCACTGCCTCCGCTTCGAAAAAACGCCCATTCAATGTCTGCCGGATTCACATTGATTTCAATGGAATCATCAATTAACGGGTATACATAAACGCTGGCAAAAGAGGTATGCCTGCGGGCATTGCTATCAAATGGAGAAATACGAACCAATCGATGTACACCCGATTCTGCTTTTAAAAATCCATAAGAGAATGGTCCTTCGAATTGAAATGTACATGTCTTGATACCCGCACCATCCCCCCATTGCCAATCGAGTTCGGAAACATTCCATCCCTGCTTTTCTCCATACATCCGATACATACGCGCAAGCATCTCCGCCCAGTCCTGACTCTCCGTTCCTCCTGCGCCACTGTTGATTTGCAACACCGCCGGAAGTGCATCCGTCGGATCATTCAAAGTACTTTTGAACTCTGCCTCTTCCATTTCCTGAATAGCCTGATCAAAAGCCGTTTTAGCTTCTTCCTCTGTGGCCTCTCCTTCTTTCCAGAATTCAAAAAGAACAGCAAAATCTTCCACAGTATTATTTACACGCATGAACATGGAAGACCAGTATTCATTGTCTTTTATTTCCTTGAGAATAGCAGTCGCACGCTGGTTGTCATCCCAGAAACCGGGAGACAAGGTCAATTGTTTGTCGTTGTTTATTTTGGCTTCGCGGTTTTCGTAGTCAAAGAAACCTCCTCAAGACCAAAACACGGTCTCTCATAGCCTTTAAATGCTCGATAGTCATGGTTGAAAAAATAAATTAATAAATACCATTCTTAAAATATAAATTTCCAAATAATAAATAAATATGAATCGGAAATTAATGAATGTGGAAACAAAGATAATGTTTTGAATAATGAATGTGATCAAACAATAGCAGCTTGAAAAAACAAATCTCCCGATCGAATGGGAGATTTGTAGGAATCAGGCCTGCTGATGCTGTTGTTTTTGGGATGGGCTATCCGTTGGGCGTAGCGTTTCAGGGAGGAGGAGTAGCGGAATGGAGGTGTGAAAGATCAGCTTTTTTGATTCACTGGTATTAAAAATCCGCTGTATAAATTGATGGTGCTGAGGAATGGCGCAAAGCAAATCAGATTGATCATCTTCCACAAATTGCCCGATCGCTTCCGTTACATTGCTTGCGCGCAGAAAGCGATATTCCCATTGAAGTCCGGACAAAATGCCCGACAAACGACTGGAACGATGACTCAATTCTTCCATAACACCGGCTTTGGTATGAAGAACACGTACAACCTGAAGTTCTGATGTGAAAGCCTTGCATAAATCAACCAAGGGCTGAAGACAAGATAAAAAACTGTTAGGTTGTATTTCTGCCGCCAACGAAATACGTTTTAAGGGTTGAAATGAAACATTGTCGGGGATAATCCAAACCGGGAAAGTTGCCTGGTGTGCCAAAGTGGTTGGTGTAGATCCGAATAATTTTCGATAACCAAGATTTTTTCCACTTCTTCCAACAACCACCATTGGGTTCGGATATGCATGAACGTTGTCCAAGATTGTTGTAGCAGATTTTCCTTCCGCTGCTAAAATTTCTATCGGTTGCCAGGCAAGCTTTTTTAATCTTACGGCTTCATCCAACAAATAGCTTTCAGCTGTCGTTTTAACATCTTCCGGTTGAATAGAAACATATGACTCAGGAAGAGAAAGTGGAATTTCATAAGCATGAAAAAGCACGATGCGTGCACTCAACGCTCCAGCCAGTTCCACCCCATAGTTGGCGGCATTCATGGCAGCTTCTGAAAAATCGGTGGCAATAAAAATGGTATGCATGCTTTATTCTTTTTGATTAGTTTAATAAAATCAGCTTGAGAGGGTAAAACTATTTGCATTGAGTAGCACAGTAAATGATCATGGACAAACAACAACATGACAAAAAGCGACTTTTTCCAAACCATCGTCATCAAAAAAATAATCAGCACTTCATTAATTTACTTTTATGATGGGAACGTTAAACACACAACAAATCGAAAATATTATACAAAGTCAGTCTATATGCAGACTAGCCTGCACGAACGGAGATGAGCCTTATGTCGTTCCATTGAGTTATTATTACGATGGTAAGTATTTATATTTCCAATCGTTGAAAGGAAAAAAAATTGAATGGATGAATAAACATCCGAAAGTGGCCATTGAGGTATCCATCATCAGAGGAATTAGAGAATATCAATCTGTTTTACTGACCGGAGAATTTGAACAATTGAACGGCAATGTGAAGGATGAAGCCAGAAAAAAAATGCATGAAGAAATTTATTCTTTGATGAGCAGGAGCAGAATACATCCTTTTGGTCACAATGTTTTATCGGAAGATGTTGAGGTTGCTGAAGAAAAACCTTTTTTATTTCGAGTGAAGATTTTAAGTCGAACAGGAAGATGTGAAGGTGGGATTT
The DNA here is from genome assembly GCA_044353025.1 of Ferruginibacter sp. Lineage (GTDB taxonomy): Bacteria > Bacteroidota > Bacteroidia > Chitinophagales > Chitinophagaceae > Ferruginibacter. The sequence goes on from JBILCT010000033.1 coordinate 5,941, forward strand.
GAACGGGTGAATCTAAATTGGAATAAAATTAATACGGTACTATCCTGAGTCTTGATACCAGCAATTTCATTTAGACGATCCGAGTGGTAGGTTTCAGATGTGCATCACGGAAACGAAAACCCTGAGACGTGAAACTACACTATCTATTTTGTTTTACTTGATTCCAATATCCGTCCAATTCCAACAAGCTCAAATTATGCAATATTTTCCCATCCTCTTTAATCATGCGCTCCATCTCATTAAAACGATGAATGAATTTTTTGTTCGTTAATTCCAATGCATTCTCGGCATCTACTGATAAAAATCTGGCATAGTTTACCATCGAAAACAAAACATCACCCATTTCTTCAGCAATCAAAGCAGGATCCCCTTTCTCCTCGGCTTCCTTTAGTTCTGATATCTCTTCTTCCACTTTTTGCCAAACCTGTGATTTATTTTCCCATTCAAAACCAACTTGCCTTGATTTCTCCTGTAAACGAATAGCTTTTACCAATGCCGGCAACGACTTAGGAACACCGGATAACACAGAGGTTTTCCCCGAATTGAGTTTTATTTTCTCCCAATTCAGTTTTACCTCATCTTCACCACTTACCTGTACATCGCCATAAATATGGGGATGCCTTTCTATCAATTTTTCACATACACCATCAATAACTTCTTGTAATGTGAAAGCTGATTTTTCTGTTCCTATTTTAGCGTAAAAAACCAAATGAAGCATTAAATCACCTAGCTCTTCTTTAATCCCTGCCCAATCTTTTTCGGTAATGGCATCCGCCAATTCATATGTTTCTTCAATGGTCAAAGTGCGCAAAGTGTCTATGGTTTGTTTTTTATCCCATGGACATTTCTCTCTCAATTCATCCATGATATTTATGAGCTGAGCAAAGGATTTCAAAGTAGCTTCTATCATTAAATTGGCAATTGGTGAAGTATTTAAACCGTTTTTTTAAACCTAACTTTGCTAAATTAAACAATCAATATCAGTAATTAAAAACTTACCGTTTATTAAACCTGGCATTGTAATAAGTTTGATGAAAGTTTTCGTTTCAGGCACTTTACCAATAAAAATCAACAACATGTTGGAAATAAATATCAATAAGGCATTGAGATTAATGATGCTCACCGGACTAGTTTTTACATTGTCAATAAAATCAGTAAAGTCACAATTTTATTACAACGAATGGCTAAGCAATGCAGACGCAGCAGCAGAATGGAAATCTATGAAAAATGCAAATTTCAGCATTGCTAAAATGACCTGCTTTGAGACGGATGACGTACAGAACAATAGTTTTTTTTGTGAAAAGAAATACAGCAAAGACTATCAAAAATCTACCCTGCTTACACGCACCGGCGAATTTGGAAAATCAAAACTCATCACGGAATATCATTCGGATGGGAGATTGAAATCTACTTACGACAGTTCTGCACAGTCCGTCCGAAAAACAAGTTTTTTTTATGATACTCAAAATAGATTGAATCAGACCATCAATGAATCAAGGTCATACGATGATGATTTTGTAACTGAAATCAAAGAAGCGCACACATATGTTTATTCATCTAAAGGTTTTCCGGAGGAATTAATTCGCGTGAAAAACGATAAAGACTCTAATATCATTCTGTTTTATCCGGATGAATTTGGCAATGTTGCCATGGAAAAAGATATTAGAACAGGATCATTATACTACTATTACTACGACTCAAGTCAGCGGATAACAGACATTGTAATGATCAATGACTTTAAAAAAAATATGCTCCCGGATTATCTGTTTGATTACGACGAAAATGGGAATATGATTCAAATGAAAACCATGGATGGCCCTGCTTCCAGTTATACAACATGGCGATATGAATATGAACAAGGTCTGAAAAAAAGAGCACTGATCTATAATAGTAAGGGCACATTGATGAACCGTTTCGAATATACTTACAAATGAGGTATTACATCATATCGGGTGAAGCAAGTGGAGATTTACATGGAGGCAATTTGATCCATGCTTTGCGAAAGCAAGATACTTCCGCGGAAATAAGGGCTTGGGGCGGCGAACGAATGCAACAAGCAGGAGCATCGTTGGTTAAACACTACAAAGAATTGGCTTTTATGGGTTTTT
>JBILCT010000034.1:0-8038 GCA_044353025.1 Ferruginibacter sp.
TGCATGATAATGATTCATCCAAAAATGTGCACTGCTGATTAAGAAGGATCGAACCTCTCCGCGTTTGTAATTAAAAATATAACTGTTCCAATCCGGGTGAAATCCTTTTCTGGTATCAGCATATTCGTAAGTATGTGCTCCATCGAATCGATACAATCCATGATCATCGCCCGGAAAATGTGAGGGGACCCAGTCTAAAAGAACACCAATGCCTACCTGATGGAGCTGATCAATCAAAGACATGAGTCCCTGCGGATCACCGAAACGAGCAGTAGCTGCAAAATAACCGGTGCATTGATAACCCCAGCTGGCATCGAAGGGATGCTCCATGACTGGCATGAATTCGACGTGGGTGAATCCCATTTCGAGGACATATGGAATCAACAACTCAGCGATTTTTTCGTAGGTATTAAACGATTCGTTGTTGTTGGGATCGGGACGCATCCAGCTTCCCAAATGCAACTCGTATACATTCCAAGGTGCATTCAGTGCATTGTGTTTTTTTCTGGTTTTCATCCAAGCATCATCCTTCCAGGTCCAATTCAAATTCCAAACCTTGGATGCGGTAAGTGGCCGTAATTCTGCAAAGAATGCGTAAGGATCGGCTTTCCAGTGGTTATGGCCATTCAAATCTGTGATGTGGTATTTATACAAATCACCGACCTGTACATCCGGGATAAAACCTTCCCATATTCCGGAATGGTCAAGGCGGGGATACAGCGGAAACATGTTGGATTGCCAATCATTGAAACTACCGGAAACGCATACTTTTTTTGCACTGGGCGCCCAAACGGAAAAATAAACCCCTGACCTTTCCAGCACGATCATTGGGTGAGCACCAAAATAATGATACCCATCAGCCAACAAACCTTGTTGGAATTTGTTGATGAGTTTGTGGTTGAATAAACTGTAATTCCAAACCGCAAGCGATGTATCAACAAAATGTTCATCTTCGTATGCCATAACTTATTTATCGCACATTTAACAATGCGCACCCTCGCTTAAAAGTAACATTAAGTTAGCTTGCGCCCAATTTTATCGAAACCAACTTTCATGAGAATAGCTTATTTGATCAGCACCCTTTGCTTTTTGTGCTTATTTGATGTTGCCCAGGCACAAAACAAAATTATTCAGGGAAATTTAACCGATACGTCTACCAAACAACCGATTGTCAATGCATCCGTCATGGTATTGCGTTTACCCGATTCTGTTTTGGTGAATTTTACACGAAGTGCAACAGACGGTTCTTTCTCCATGCAAATACCGGATAGTGTAAAACCGGTACTTCTAATTACACATCCATTGTTTGCGGAATATATTGAATCAAAACCTTCAGAGAAGAAGTTGAACCGCATCGCATTGACCAGTAAAAGCAAAATGCTGGAAACGATTATCATTAGAACAGGCGGTTCAATAAAGATCAAAGGCGATACTACCATTTATACCGCAGACAGTTTCAATGTAAGCGCGAATGCCAATGTGGAGGAATTGCTAAAAAAGCTTCCGGGCATTCAGGTTGACAGAAATGGCGATATTAAGGCAATGGGCGAAAAAGTAGAGAAGGTGTTGGTGGATGGAGAAGAATTTTTCGGAGATGATCCGGGAATGGCAGTAAAAAATTTACGCGCAGATGCGGTGAAAGAGGTTCAGGTATTCGACAAGAAATCGGAGCAAGCTGTTTTTACAGGTATTGACGATGGCAACACCAAAAAAACCATCAACCTAAAATTAAAAGAAGATAAGAAACGCGGATATTTTGGGAAGGTTTCTCTCTCCGGTGGAATTGGAGAGAATATTGGCAATCGATTCAACAATAATTTATTGTTTGGTTCATTCAAAGGAAAAAGAAAAATTTCAGCATTCGTACTGAATGGTAATACGGGGCAAGATGGACTAGGTTGGCAGGAACGAATGAAATACGGCGGAGATGAAAACAATTTCGAAATGATGGACGAGGACGGGATTTTCTCCTACGAGTTTCGTATTCCGGGAAGTGAAGATGAAATTTTCATCAATACAGAAAACGGCTTTATAAGGAATACGAATGCCGGATTGCAATACAGCAACAAATGGAACGACCGACATAAAATAAATTTCACACCCAGATACAATCAGCAGGATTATGAAAATCAACGTACCATGGTTACCGAAACCCAATTCGGTGATTCTTCTTTCCGTGAAACTGCTTTGTCTGACATTCGTCTGAATCGTTACAATACACAAAACAAATTAGTATACGACGCAACATTGGATTCATTCAACTCCATCAAGATTACTGCACAAGCGGATATTTATCACAGTGAGTATCTGGAGCAATCAACCTCTTTAACCCAAGGGAATACCGGTACATTAAAAAATGGAAGTGATCGGTTATCTGATCGAACTTCTGATAAGTCAATCGTTTTTGGAAATCTGCTTTTCAAACATAAATTCAGGAAAGCCAGAAGGACGCTTTCATTGGATGCGAACTGGAAAAAAACCAATCAGGAATCCGATCAGCTTTTAACATCCACCAATAAGATTTTTATCAACGATACCAGCTTTGCCATCGGTATCGACCAGCAAACAACAGGAAGTCAAAATTCCGATCGTATCAGTGGAAAACTGATATATACCGAGCCATTAACTGCAAAATGGGCGATGGAATTTGACTATCAATGGAGCATTGAGCAAGGAAGAAACAACCAGCGCACCCTCGGAAAAGATGGGACCGGAAATTATTCAACCACAATCGATTCTTTGACCAACGATTTTGATCAGTCCATCATCGTACACACCCCTTCCACCCGATTCAATTACAACTATAAAAAAATCAAGATTGGATTTGGCTCTGGTTTTGGAATTACACAATTTGATTTTGCGGATCTTTCTCAACAGAGAAATTATCGCAGAGATTTCATCAATCTTTTTCCAAGTGCAAGCTTTGTTTACAGTTATAAAGGAAATCATAGTTTACGCGTGAAATACAACGGCTCAAACACACAGCCTACGTTAAATCAGTTGCAGCCATTGCGTAACAATAATAATATTTTCAGTCAATACATCGGAAATCCTGATTTGAAGCCCTCCTTCACCAATAATATTAATCTGACCAATAATGGGTATAATTTCTTGAAGAATCAATGGAACTATCAAACCATCAACATCAATTTCACGCAGAACTCTATCACCAACAATAGAACCATTGATCCAAAAACCGGAAGTACCATCATTCGTCCGGTAAATACCAATGGAAATATTAGCATAAGCAGCTGGAACGGAATCGGATTCAAAAACAAGAAAACTGACGTCAGTGTGCAAATTAACGGGAATGCCAACTACTCCCGATTCGCTGATTTTATCAACAGCAATCTGAGTTTCTCAAATACAATCAATGGTGGCGTAAGTATAAATCTGAGTAAATCGAAAAAAGACGTTTATGATGTTTCTTTGAATAACGATTTCAATTACAATTATAACACCAACGCGCAAACGAAAACAGCAAATACTTTCCGAACGAACAATTTGACTGCAAACGCCACGGTATACTATCAAAAAACCTGGTCAATCATCACGGATTATTCATTCATGAGTCGACAAAAGCTTGCGTTTCAGTCTGAGGGGTTGAATGTTCATTTACTCAATGTACAATTGCAAAAAACATTCAAAAACAATGAATTTACCGTTTATATCAAAGCAAGAGACCTGCTGAATCAAAACATCGGTTTAGAGAGAAATTTCTTTGCCAATACTTTTACGGAAGAGCGCAATCAGCGTTTGCGTAGATATTTCATGATTGGATTTAACTGGGATTTTAAAAACGGAAAAAAATAATTAAAAAGCAAAAGAATGATTTCACATAATAAATACAGATTGCAATTCATGGCGTTTATCGCATTGTTATTGTTCACGAATTTTTCTCAGGCTCAATTCATCCGTTCAGGTCAAATTGAGTTTGAAGTAAAAACCAATCTGCGTAAAAGCATGGGAAGTTCCACCTGGGCTGAAGCCATGAAGGAGAAGCTACCCAAATACAAAGTGGCTTATTATCAATTTGAATTCAACGACCAGAAAAGTGTTTATCGTTTTGATCGTTGGGAAAACAAGGAAGCGATCAATGACATGTTCAGACAAAGTGATGAGCGGGGTGTTTGGTATACAGATCATGCCAAAGGAATGGTGGACATGCGCAAAGATGTATTTGGTACATCTTTTCAGGTATTGGATACACTACCCTTCATTGAATGGAAACTAACCAATGAAAACAGGGTGATTGCCGGATATAATTGCCGCAAGGCGGTTGGAAAAATCATGGACAGTGTTTATGTATTTGCGTTTTACACGGATGAGATGCTGATTCCGGGTGGACCATGCTCGATACACGGATTACCAGGCATGGTATTGGGAATGACCATTCCTCGTTTGTATGCATCATGGATGGCAACAAAGGTCAATACTGAAAAGGCAGTGACCATCTCAGAACCGGAGCCTGCCAAAAAAACATTTGACCGAAAGTCCGCTTCTTCCACCATTATTGAGAAGACCAAAGGTTGGAACGATGAAAGTGATCCGGAATCCGGCAAGTGGATTCAGTTGATGATTTGGAATGTGCTGATTTGATTCAGGTTGGAGGTTACTATCGTGTAGTAACAACAACCTGAAACTTAAAACATGCAACTTTCTCCCTTCAAACCTAGCTGCATGTTATTTCAATTCAAACCCTTCCGGTATTACTGCGCTTTTTTTAACGACCACGATTCCATCTTTGATTGAGAACAGCGGATGATCAGCATTGCTTAAATGGGCACCACCCATGATTGTAACATGGTTGCCTATTCTACAATCCTTATCTACAATTACATTTTTTAAAACACAGTGATCGCCAATCCCAAGGGGCGGTATGGTATCTTCATTACGAAGTTCTAATTCCCGGAGCGTTTCATAGAAATCATTACCCATGATATAGCAACTCTGAATTTCACTCCCCTTTCCAATTCTACTTCGCACGCCCACAATTGAATTTCTGATACTTGCTGCGTGAATGATCGCACCGTCTGCAATCAATGACTGCTCTACATGTGTTCCACTTATTTTTGCAGGTGGAAGCATTCTTGACCGGGTAAATACCATTTTATCGTTATCAAACAAATTAAATGGCGGCACATCCAATGTCAATGAAAGATTGGCTTCGAAAAACGAATAGATATTACCAATGTCTGTCCAATAGCCATCGTATTGATAAGATGCTACCTGATAATTGTGAATGGAGTCCGGAATAATCTCTTTCCCAAAATCTTTCGCTTGTGGTTTTTCTTTTTCCAACAAATCAAACAGGACTTTTCTGTTAAACAGATAAATCCCCATCGAAGCGAGGTAATTTCTTCCTTGTTCCTGCATTTCTTTTCCGGTATCACTGATCCAATCGGTAAGCAAAGATTTAGCAGGTTTCTCGATAAATGAAGTGATGTGATGTTGATGATCGGATTTCAGAATGCCAAATTCCGGAGCTTCCCGTTCTCCCACCGGTATGGTGGCAATGGTGATATCGGAACCGGATTGTTCATGATGATTTAGCATGAAAGCGAAATCCATTTGATAAAGTTGATCCCCACTCAAAATCAACACATACTCGAAATCATTTTTTTCGATATGCTTGAGCGACTGTCGCACGGCATCTGCGGTTCCTTGAAACCAACCCGGACTATCCGGTGTTTGTTCTGCTGCCAGAATATCAACAAACCCTTTACTGAACCCGCTGAACTGATAGGTATTCTTGATGTGTTTATTCAGCGAAGCAGAATTGAACTGAGTCAAAACAAACATCCGATTGATGGAACTGTTGATACAATTAGAGATGGGTATATCCACCAATCTGTATTTACCGGCAATCGGTACAGCCGGCTTACTTCTTGCCGCAGTGAGTGGGTAAAGACGTGTTCCGGCTCCTCCGCCTAAGATAACCGCAATGACTTTTTTTGCAATCATGGATTGAAAATAATTGGTTAGTGGATTTGCTGATAAAGATCGATATATTCCATACAACTGGCTTCCCAGCTGTGGTTGATTGACATCATCTTTTTTTGTAGCTGAATCATTGTTGATTTAGCTGCATACAAATGTATGGCTCGGTTAAAAGTATGTAATATATCGGAAACAGAGGGGCGGTCAAAACATAGTCCTACCCCACCCTGATCTCCAACATCAATAACAGTGTCTGCCAGTCCGCCGGTTCTACAAATCATGGGAACTGTTCCATAACGAAGTGCATACATTTGGTTGAGTCCACAGGGTTCTACCCGACTTGGCATAATCAGAAAATCAGCAGAAGCGTATAATTGATGACTGAGTGTTTCATTATAACGAATCTGACTGTTGTAATATCCAACCCATTGATGTGAAAGTTGTTCGAGGGATTTTTCAATGTTGAACTGACCATTCCCCAGAATGAAAAAAGAAGCAGCGCCAGGATGGGTTTCCAGAAAATGTGAGATGGATGCAGGTAACAAATCAGCCCCTTTATCGTCAACCAATCTTCCAATAAAAACGATTAATGGAAGGGTTGGATCCAAGTTCCATTCCTTACATAAAAATTCTTTATTCTTTTGTTTTCCTTCAGAAACAGAAAGTTGATCATAATTTATTTTCAACATGGAATCCGTTGCAGGATTCCAAACCACGTCATCAATTCCATTGAGAATCCCTTTACATTTTACAAATTCCTCCCGAATCAAAACGGAAAGTCCATGCGCCTGATCATGTAACTCGCGCATGTAGTTTGGACTGACCGTAGTTACCCGGTCTGCACATTTTATTCCACATGCCAGCGCATTGATCTGACCTTCCCATAAAATCAAACCTGTTTTCCAATCATCCCAATGCGGTATGAAATGAAGAAACCCGGGATCCATCCAACCCTGATATTGTGCATTGTGAATCGTGAGTACTGATTTTATATCCCGAAGTTTTTCATTTTCATAAACATGTTTCATCAAAAAAGGGATCAAGGCGGTGTGATGATCATGAACATGAATGACATCAGGTAAAAGATCCAAAGTCCTGAACCAATCGATCGCTGCCATTTGGAAAGCGAGAAAGCGATATGGATCGTCATCATAACCGTATACTTTATCTCGATCGAGTAATCCAAGTATGTCTATGCAAAAAAGCGAGAAGCCCAAAACAGAAGTTGATTCCTTGATTATCGTGTAATCAATTCCGTGAGCACCCATAAAAACCTTTCCTTTATGAACAACCTCCCATGCATGATTATCTAAAAAAGGCGTCCGATGCATAGGCATGACCAAGGAAGCATCGTGTCCTAATTGACGTTGATATTTTGGTAAAGCACCGGCCACATCTGCCAATCCGCCTACTTTAGCCACCGGGTAACATTCTGCACTCACATGAATGATATTCATACGCAATTGAAATTTGCAAATGAAAATAACGCAAACTATCCGAACATCTTCCAACAAAAACCCAATTTTCTTCGAATAATTATAAATAAAATCCTTGCTTTTTTGAAAAACTTACTATTTTCAGCATCCAAAACTAATTCTATCATGGAACAATCCACATCACTACAAAATCAGGCTAAGATCCCAACCAATTATGGCGCATTGGGGACACTGGTTACCGTATTCTTTTTCTGGGGATTTATTGCAGCAGGGAACAGCATATTCATCCCATTTTGTAAAAATTATTTTCACCTGGATCAGTTCCAAAGTCAGCTGATTGATTTTGCATTTTACACAGCTTATTATATAGGCGCATTGATATTGTTCGCATATGGTTCTTCTGGAGGTAAAGATCTGGTAGGTAAATGGGGCTACAAGAAAAGTATTGTCTATGGCTTGCTTTTCTCAGCAGTAGGTGCTGCGGCCATGATTGCAGCAGTGGAAGGCAATACATTCACCGGAATGTTATTGGGATTATTTGTTGTAGCACTCGGATTCTCCTTGCAGCAAACAGCAGCACAACCCTTTGCAATTTCACTAGGCGACCCGGCAACGGGAACAAGTCGGGTAAACTTAGGTGGTGGAATCAACTCGTTGGGTAC
>JBILCT010000035.1:0-7915 GCA_044353025.1 Ferruginibacter sp.
TCATTCGACTTTTTTATACACGATTAGAAATCGATAGCACTTTTTTGCAGGTTTCTAGTTGTAATCCATATTCATTTCAGGGTAATTTATTGCATACTTCCGGTAGATATACTTCAATTTTGATGAATCAATTTGGCTGTGATTCAGTCTTGATATTGGATTTTACCAGACAATCGGCAACTTATTTCTTAGATACACAGTATCAGTGCAAACCATTTTTTTGGAGAGGACAGCGGATAGATCATGATTCTACCTACACGCATGTGTTAACCAATTCAGCTGGTTGTGATTCAATCGAAACACTTGTTGCATTCATAGAAAATTGTGCTGTGAAGTTCAGTTTCAAAGTTTTTACAGAAGGATATTACAGGGGAGGGGGAGTGCAGGCAACCTTACTTTATAATTTGGGGATTTCAAACCAATCAAATGATGTTGATTCCATGAAATTGGTGTGCTTGGATTCAACAGGGGTTTCATTTTTTGAAACTTACGGAATATCGAACCGGAGCGGTTGGGTTGAATTTGGCATACCAACAGTTCATCAAAGTAAAAGGGCTTATTTGTCGATTCGACATAAAAGCAGTATTCCGGTTTTTTCAGAAAGCTTAATAAATTTAGCAGGTCAGGATAGTATTGATCTTTCCTCATCACTTCAATGGATATACGAAGATGGCGCGAACGATCCGTTGGCAGTAACTCTCGACGCTACCAGGGCGTTGTATACCGGCGATTTGAATCAGGATGGAACCGTCGACATATTTGATGCGCAATTGGCAGAAAATGAGGCGGCGCTTTTCAGTTTTGGATATCAAACCGGTGATTTAAATGGGGATGGAACTACCGATATTTTTGATCTTCAACTGCTAGAAAACAATGGCGCAAGGTTCATTTTTGCAGCTAGTCCATTTTGATCCCATATAGCACTGAAAAGATAATCATTTTACTTCTATTTTTGCTTTCTTTTGTCAAAAAATACCGAATAACTATCTTCAATTTTCATTTTAAAAAAATACTTGATGAAAAGTATTGTTTTTGTTCAGTGTTTACTTGTAATCCTGATCGTTTCTTGTAAAAAATCTGAACCTATAACTCCCGTTGGTAACTGCGCCAATACAAATATTATATTGGCAACCGCTGTCATCAATTCAACGCCATGTTCAACACCGGGAAATACAGGTTCTATTGCAATCAACGCTTTTGGTTCAGCTAATTTTACATATTCCATCAATGGAGGTGCTTCGTTCCAGGTTTCTCCGCAGTTTTTTAATTTAGCAGCTGGAAGCTATAATGTGTTTGTAAAAGATGAGAATGGTTGCTCGAAATCAGAATCGGTAACTGTTTCCAATACGGTTGGACCTCAATTTGCTGCCGTAAAATCCTTAATTATTTCCAAATGCAACCCATGCCATTTTCCAAACGGCTTAGCGTATCAAGACGCACAATTTGATACGGATTGTAAAATAATTGAGAAATGGAATCGCATCAAAGCAAGAGCGGTAGATAATCTTCCGACATCAATGCCTTATGCACCATTACCAAGCAATGAAAAAGCCATCATTCAAGCATGGTTAGATGGTGGTCATGGTTATAATTAATAGGATGTTATTTTCTCTTTCTTTCAAGTAAAAACAAAACAATGAAATTACGTTTTTTATTAATGGTTTCTTTTTTCATGTCTTCATATTCAATGTATGCTTTCAATGAAGTTTATTACTGGATTGGAGGCGCTTCAGGTAATTGGACAACGAATACCAACTGGTCAAACAGTCCCGGAGGAGCACCGGCATCATCATATCCTCAAAACAATGATGATTTTTATATCAATACAGGTGGAGATATACAAATCACTTACAACAATCCAACAACGGATGCAAGTTTTAAGAATTTTCGGATTTCAAACAACTCGAAAGTAACGTTGATAAATAGCATTTCTCCTTCAGGAAACAATAGAGGGTTTACCATCAATAATTCAAACAGCAGCAGCTATTTTGAAATCGTTGAATTTGGCTCAACCTTGACTTTAAAGAATAATTCCTTTTGTTATTTCACACTTGGCAGTGATGTATTCAGTAGCGGAAGAATGGTTGTCAATGGGGATATTTATTGTATACAATCCTCTTTCGTGAATACCTCGATTGGACCAAGATTGAATGCAAAAGATTCGATCATTATCAATGGATTGTTTTACATTGGAAATTCAACAAGCGCAACGGTTGGCGGCAACCCGATCAACAATAATTTTCGTTTTGGTCCCAATGGTATTTACCAGATTGATAAAGATGGTGGCATTTACCCATATGCGAAATGGGAAAAAGGTTCTTTGATAAAAATTACAGGTACCAGAACAAATTTCCCTAATTACTGGAATGGGTTTATTACGCCAGGCTACCAACTGGGAGGCTTTGAAATTAATGCACCAAATGCGAGCAACACAGTTATTGGCAATCTGGATATTCCACAAGGGGCAGTGCTGCAGAATGACTTTAAAATCTTGGAGATAGGTACCTCCGTTGGAGTACAATACTCACAGGATTTACAATTTTCAGGTATTACCATCGATGGTGATTTGATTGTTCAGAAAGGAACTTTATCTTTTGCGAATACTTCCTCCGGACTTACTACCATACAAGTGAATGGCGATCTCAAAATATCTCCTTCCTCGACATTGGATTTATTGAACGGCAGTAGTTCTACCAGTACAAATTTGATTGTCAAAGGAGATGTGTATTTAGATGGAACCATTCGTGAAACGGGTAATTCAACGAACGTTAAAATCACGATGTCAGGAGATAGCATTCAGCATTTACAAGTATTGGGTTCTATCAATAATGATGTGAGTTTATATGTCAACAATAGCCGAAACGTTTTAGCATTATCTGATATCACATGGAGTGCAGGTGCCAAAGCGCAACTTTCTTTGGTCACAGGTCATTTAGACTTGTTGACTAATCAGAAAAAAATAGTTTTACGTAATCCAGCTGTGGATGCGATTATCGGCGGCAGTGTTTCGTCACACATCATTGGAACGTTGGTTAGATATACCAATGCTACGGGTAATTATCTTTTTCCTGTTGCAGACAATTCGATTGATTTAGCGTTGGTAGGTTTAGTTCCTTCAACATCAACGGCCAGTCAATGGACAATTGCTTTCAACAAAACCAATCCGAATGCAAACACAGGATTGCCTTCGGGTATCAATACGATTGTGCCGTACCAATGGAATATTACGAATAATAATGCGAGCGCTGCAGCCTCAATCAAATTGGACTACGCGACGATCGATGGGAATGGCATTACAACACCTGCTGATGCTAAGGTGGTTTATTGGAATTCACCGAATTGGATTTCACTGGGTGGATTGTATGACAACTTGGGAGGAATTACAACGGTGACTACGCCAATCAATCAGTTCGGAAATTTTTCTTTAGGTACGAACAGTACGGTACCAACGTTGTTCTCAACAAATCCTTCCATTTTCGATCAAGTTTGTGTCAATACAAGTTCCATTGATTCATTTATCATTCAAGGATCTAATTTGAACCCCGGGAATATTGTTATTGGAACACTGAATGGTTTTGAATTTTCAACCAGCATCGGCAGTGGTTACCAAACATCCCTTTCAATCAATCAGTCTGGAGGAAATTTGAGTTCTACAAAAATTTACATCAAATTCACACCAACTGCTGCCCAAAATTATTCTGGTGTAATTTCCATTCAGGGAGGAGGGGCGGCACAAAGACAAGTAACAATAACAGCAAATGCTTCAACTCCAATAGTTCCTTCGTTTTCAAGCATCGGTCCCGTTTGCAAAAATGGAGTGTTCACACTTCCTCAAACAGATAATAATAATATTCCGGGTAGTTGGAGTCCTGCTCCCAATTTCTTACAAACCACTACATACACTTTCACGCCAAACCAAGGAATTTGTGCAACAACAAAAATTTTGGAAGTGGTTGTGTTAGATTCTGTTTTGCCCACGTTCAATCAGGTAGCTGCTGTTTGTAAAGGTTCAATTTTGAATCCACTACCCACAACATCTACCAACGGTATTTCCGGTGCCTGGTTGCCGGCGATCAATAATTTACAAACCACCACATATTCATTTACTCCAAACAATGGGGTTTGCGTATCTGAAGCTCGGATGGAAATTCTTGTCATCGATTCCATAGTGCCGCAATTTGATATCAACACAATTATCTGTAAAGGTCAAACGTCCAATCCTTTGCCAACTACTTCTACAAATGGCATTACGGGTAACTGGTCGCCCTCATTCAATAATCTTCAAACTACTGAGTATACCTTCACTCCAAACCCGGATCAATGCGCCAAAATCAAGCTCATGAATATTGAAGTGAGAGAAAAGGTGAAACCAACCTTCAATGAATTAGGAAGTATATGTAGCGGTCAATTGTTCAATGCATTACCAACAACTTCACTCAATGGCGTCAATGGAAGCTGGACACCTAGTATAAACAATACACAAACAACTACATATTCGTTTACTCCGGAAGATAATGAGTGTTCAGATACTGTTCAGTTAACCTTATTGGTGAATAATTGTGCTTCGATTATTTATCCGAATCCGAATAATGGAACATTCAGTATCAGAATACCTTCAGAGAATAATTCCGGCAGAGTGGAAGTAACTATTTTTGATGCCAAAGGTTCAAAAATAGAAAGCGATTATTATGTACCCGGATTATGGAAAACAAGACTGAATAAAGTTTCTGTTGGCGTTTATCTCGTTGTTGGAAAAAATGAAAAAGGAGTGATTCTATTTAGTCAGAAAATGGTGGTAAGCAAAACGAATTAACCGATTTGTTTGCCTGGAAATCATAAATATTCAAATATCCAACAATAGAAAAAAATGATTCAATTCGGTTTGTGAAAATCGAATTGTCAATCAGTATTGTTCATCTAAAATGATTGGTTTCACAATGTTATCATGCTGCAGTTAATAAAAAAAATATATCAGAAAAATATTGTCTTATTTTTTGCAGGGTTGATCTGCGCATTCATATTCTTGTGCTATTTGGTATTGTCTTTTCAAAATAGAAGCAACGATAATACCTCAAATGTTTTTAGTATTTCTTCTAGGTATTCATTATCTGCTTGGATTTTCTTTTGGACGATTTCGATTATACTTAATCATCTGAATGACCGATTTAAAAGAAAGCTGATCAGCATTTCACTTACGTTTGTTTTGATTGGGATCCTGTCATGCAGAATGATTACGGATGACGGATTCTTCTTAAAATTGGATTCGCGGATTGATGCGGTGTATACGGTGCTAAATGCGCTTTATGTTTTTTTTTATTTATTGATGATTGGGATGGTATTTCTTTTTTTTCGACAGAGAAAAAATCCAAGAAGTCAACATTATACCTGGGGACTAAGGATGGCATTGCTGTTGTTTACCGGTTCAATTACACTTGGATTTGTGATGCTTTATTTAGATTCGTATTCTATTGGCGGGATGGATGGTTCAGATGGGATACCTCTGTTTAATTGGAGTAAAAGGCATGGAGACCTTAGGGTTGTTCTTTTTATGGGGGTACATTCGCTTCAGATAATACCTTTGCTAAGTCATTTTCTGTTTGAAAAAAAGCGACAGGTCGTGTTTTTCTCGATGGTTTATTTGATGCTGATGTGTTTGGCCTTGTTTTTTACCTTTTTAGGTCAAAGTTTCTTTTGAATTGGTTGGCCAAAAGTCACAAACTGTCAGCATTTGTGTACATTAGTAGGATACTTTATCCCCATTTAGAAAAAATCTGTTAAAAAATTATAAACAATTGCGGATTTTCCTCGTAATTTTAACACAGAATCTCATTGATTCTCAATCCCAAAACCCTTAGAAACATCCTTTTCTTTCCGTCCTTTTTTTGAGCTACCCTTGCTCCTCATATGGTATGAATACATGATTCCAATCCTGTAATCTGCACTATTTGGTGCGTTTTGTTTATAGTTTAAACCGTTACTTTATGAGCACTACAACCCTAATAAAAAGAAAAATAAACAGCATGTTTACGTTCGTTCCGTCTTTCATTGGCAACCGATTTTTGCGGATTTTGTCACTGTTCATTTTGTTCATGGTTAGCCATCAGGCTTTCTCCCAGAATGTCAAGGTAACAGCAACTTCAGGTGCATTTCTTAACAGAAACTATTTTACACTGAAGGCAGCTTTTGATGCGATCAACTTGGGTGACCATCAGGGGGTGATTACCATTGAAATTCTTGGAAATGTAACGGAAGACACCTTGACTTCTGCTGTGCTGAATAGTCCGGATGCGTTTCCGGCAAACTATGCAAGTGTATCTATCCGTCCAACAGTCAATAACGCTGTAATCACGGGTAGACCGGCGGTTGGATTTGGCGTGATCGAATTGAACGGTGCTGACAATGTGACGATCAATGGAGATGATGCCGGTACTGCTGGTACCAATCGTAATTTGACCATCAATTGCAGAATTGATACAACGGCCGGTTTGAATAATTCGGTGATTCGTATTGCTACTTCGACCTCTGTTTTGAGCGCGGACAACATAACGATTCGAAATTTGAATCTGAATGGTCATGTTATTGCTGGTAATAATGCGACAAGACTCAATACAAATAACAACAGTACTAGTTTGAGTTATGGTATTTATGTGGGTGGTAACGGCGGCGTTACAGACGTAACGGCTCCTTCTGCTATCAGTGCAACTGATTTTTCTACTTCTGCACTATCAGGTACAACCATCAACAATTTTGTAGTTGAGAATAATGTGATCAACCGTTGCGGACGAGGAATCATGTTCAATGGTGGTAATATCAATGTTTCCAATGGGGTAACCATTCGCAACAACCTGATTGGTGATCAGGGTTCATACAGTCATCCTTACGATGTTACTAAAGTTCCAAGCACGGTTTACACCAAAGGTATTTTCATTGCAGGAACAGATTCTATTTGCATCACAGGTAATACCATCGCAAACATAACCTCGTACATATCTGCAACCGGTGGTATCACCGCAATAGAATTGGGTACAAACATAGGTTCTAAAAACCATCGAATAGATTCTAACATCATTCGTGCAGTCATTGCCAATGGTAGTGCTTTTGCCAATGCCATTAATATTGGTTCGTCCAACAACAACTACAGTATTTTTGGAAATCAAATTTCTGTGATTGAGACGAATCTCAATTTCCAGGAAGCTTCCGGTGTCAGAATCAACACTGCAGGTGCTCCAGGTTTTATAGCAACCAATAAAATAAGTAAACTATATGCAAGGGCATCCGGTGGTGGTGGTGCACATGGTATCATTCTTCAATCAGCAGGAACAGCAACCACTGTTCAAAATAATGTCATTTTTGATCTGACCAACATACCTTCTTCGTTTTTTACTGCAACATCCAGATCGGTTAGTGGGATCAACATCCAATCTGGTACAAACCATAAAATATACCATAACAGTGTACATATATTCGGTAACAATACTTCTCTCTTCAACAACGTGGTCTCCTGTTTGATCATCAACTCCGGTGGTCGAGTAGGTTTGGATATCAGAAATAATATTTTTTCCAATCGTTTGACAAGTAATGCAACTGGCACGGTGCATAGTTGTGTTTTTATGCCATTCTCCAAGGCGTCAGCCCAGGCCAATTCGTTCAGTGTAACATTGAACAACAATTCATACTTTACCGGGAACAGTACCGGAGTAAGTTGTGTGGGATATGCCGGAGGAACAACCTACGTCGCTTCAAACTTATACACTGCTGCAAATTTCAACTTTTCTGATACAGCCAGCGCTACAAACTGGCGTAACTTCTCAGCATCCTTGTTGGTAGGTTCTTTTAGTAATGACAATGCATCTGTCGCTGATTTATCTGCTTCACCTTTTCCATTTACGGCTGATGATGATTTGACACCCAATAC
>JBILCT010000036.1:0-7856 GCA_044353025.1 Ferruginibacter sp.
TGGTACGGTTTTTTCAACAGGATGACCCAATTCCGCCATCCACTCATATCCTGCCAAGTGATGTAATCCACCTGTGGCAACCACTACATAATCCGCTTCCATGAGTTGACCATTCTTCAACTCCAATGAGAACCTTTTTTTACGATGTTCGTCCGAAGGATTTTTAGCATGAACAATTACCTTACTAACGTTCGCGTGTAAACGACAATCAACTCCTAAAGCAGATGCCTCATTTAAAAAACAATCTATGATAGTTTGTGATCGATCAGTAATCGGAAACATTCGTCCATCTTCTTCCACCTTTAGCTCCACTCCCCTTTCTTTAAACCACTGAATGGTATCCTTAACAAAAAACTGATGAAAGGCTTTTTTCAAATACGATGCTCCTCTTGGATATTGTTTAACCAATGTTGAAGGATAGTCTGCATCATGTGTTACATTACATCTACCTCCGCCACTCACAGATACTTTGCTTAGTAATTTTCCTGTTTTTTCAAGAATGATAACTCGTACCTCCGGATACAATTTGGCTGTGCGTAATGCACAAAAAAATCCGGCTGCGCCACCTCCAATAATGATTACCGTTTTTTTATTGGATGCAGACATGTTACAAAGCTTCGATGAATGAGATAATCTTTTGAAATAGCATGAAGTATGGTAAAGAATAAATGGGCTGTTTACACTTCATACTTAATTTTAAAAACAATGCAACAAAGCAATTTATATAACCTTGTTTATTATTTTAATTTTCACCATGACTCCAGAACAGATTCGGATTTTTTTGTTCAGCCATTTCTATGGCAGCAAATGAAGTCAGGATTTCCGGATCTCCTTTGGTGATATATACATCGTGTTCATAATGCGCCGAAGGTTTTCCGTCGCGCGTGAGAATCGTCCACCCATCTTCCAATTGTATAATTTCTCTTGTTCCCAAATTGATCATCGGTTCAATGGCTAACACCAAACCGGGTTTTAAAATCGGACCGGATCCTTTTCTTCCATAATTGGGGACTTGTGGTTCTTCATGAAGTTCACGTCCTAACCCATGTCCAACCATTTCTCTTACTACGCCGAATCCGTGTTTTTTTTCTGTATGTTCTTGTATCGCAAATCCGATATCCCCCAAACGATTTCCTGAACGCGCTTTCGCAATGCCTACATAGAGTGATTCTTTCGTTACGCGTAATAAGGTCTGTACCTCAACCGGTATCTCCCCAACGGCATAAGTATATGCACTGTCGCCATGAAATCCGTTCCAATAAACCCCTATATCCAATGAGATCAAATCTCCTTCCTTTAATTCCTGTTTACCCGGAAATCCATGTACTACTGCTTCATTCATTGAAATACAGGTTGCATAAGGAAATCCATGATAGTTTTTAAATGAAGGCGTAGCACCATGGTCGCGAATGAAGGTCTCAACCATTTGATCAATATCTGCCGTACGCATTCCTGGTCGCAACATGGATGCAATGGTAGCATGCGCTTCTCCAACCAATTGACAGGATGGACGCATTTGTTCAATCTCCTCAGGGGTCTTATATCGAATCATGAGTTACTTATTAAAACAAACCCCAACGAAATCGCCGGGGTTTGAGTAAATGTCGTTGTTAGAAATTACATCTCGGTGGATGTCATCGTCTGACGTCCTTGTATGCGTCCGCTGCTCATCAAACCATCGTATTCGCGCATCAAAAGTTGTGTTTCGATTTGTTGTAAGGTATCCAAAATAACACCAACCATGATCAACAATGAAGTACCTCCGAAGAAAGAAGCAAATCCTTGTGACATTCCGAATACCAACTGGAATAATCCGGGAAGGATACCAACCAATGCCAACAAAACAGCACCAGGAAGCGTGATACGATCCATGATGGTTCCGATGTAATCAGCGGTAGGTTCTCCAGGTTTAACCCCAGGTATAAATCCGTTACTACGCTTGAGATCATCAGCCATTTGCTTTGGATTAAAAATCAAAGCGGTGTATAAGAAAGTGAATGCAATTACACAAACAGAATATACCAGCATGTATACTACATTCGTAGGATCAGTAAAATATTTTGCCCAACCTTCACCTGTGAAACCGGAGAATATAGTCGGCAAAAACAAGATCGCCTGTGCAAAGATGATTGGCATAACACCGGCTGAATTCACTTTTAACGGAAGGAAATTTCTCGCGCCTCCCAATTGACTTTTGCCGACAATCGCTTTCGCATATTCTACAGGGACTTTACGCGTTCCTTGTACCAACATGATCAATCCCATGATGATGGCAACCAGAAATACCACTTCGGTAAGCATGAGTAAGATTCCTCCTGCACCACCCATTGAAAAACGAGCAGACCATTCTTGGCCGAATGATTGAGGTAAACGAGCTAATATACCAATCATGATAATCAATGAAGTACCATTGCCCAATCCTTTATCTGTAATTTTTTCTCCGAGCCACATCACAAACAGGGTTCCTACGGTAAGAATCACTACTGTAGAAATCCAGAAGAATGCACCGTAGGCTGGAATTAATGCTTCAGCATTCGATGGACTTTTCAGATACCCAATATAAGCAGCAGCCTGGAAGGCAGTTACCACAACAGTCAGGTAACGGGTCCATTGATTAATTTTCTTACGTCCACTTTCTCCTTCTTTCTGAACCTTCGCCATTTGTGGAACAAGAATGGTCATCAATTGCATAAAAATTGATGCGGAGATATAAGGCATGATACCTAGTGCAAAAATGGAAGCTTTTGAAAAGGCACCTCCAACGAAAGCATCTAACAAACCGAGTACACCGCCACTGGCGCTTTGACTCAAATTGTCTAATTTATTGGGATCGATACCGGGTAGTACGATAAATGAACCCAGTCTGTAAATGAAGAGCAACAAGATCGTAAAAGTGATCTTGTTACGAAGTTCTTCGATGTTCCAGATATTCTTAAGTGTCGTAATGAATTTCTTCACGGATTGTAAGCAGTTTAGACGTAAACGTTATTTATCTCCTTGTTTCGGAGCGTGTCAAATATCGGTAAATTATTTAACAATCTCAACGCTTCCACCGGCAGCTTCGATGGCAGCTTTTGCTTTGGCGCTGATCGCATTGACTTGGAAAGAATATTTTCCTTTCAGTTCTCCGTTTCCGAGGATTTTTACCGAATCGGTTTGTCCGATCAATCCGTTAATATACAGATTAGACAAGGTGAATTCAGTAATACCATATTTTTCTGCGTAATGATCCACCTGACCGATATTGATCACTTTGAACTCGATACGATGAATATTGGTAAATCCACGTTTTGGTACACGACGCTGAATAGGCATCTGACCACCTTCAAACG
Source organism: Ferruginibacter sp. (assembly GCA_044353025.1). Classification (GTDB taxonomy): domain Bacteria; phylum Bacteroidota; class Bacteroidia; order Chitinophagales; family Chitinophagaceae; genus Ferruginibacter. The sequence continues at coordinate 3,333 of JBILCT010000036.1, forward strand.
CTTTTTTACTCTTGTAACCTGCACGGCTTTGTCCACCCTTGTTACCTTTGGTAGATGTTCCACCTTTACCACTCGCTTCACCACGTCCTAGACGTTTTTCACGATGGGTTGCTCCTGCTGCTGGTTTTAATGTGTGTAGTTTCATGATGTTGATTTTTACTTACGGGGAATCTCCCCTCGCTTTGGTTAAAAAAGAATCAGTCGAGCTGGCCCGACTGATGAATAATTTTTAGATTTCTTCAACCCGGATAAGGTGGTTCACCTTGGTGACCATGCCCAGGATTTGTGGAGTAGCTTCCACTTCAACGGTTGCATTGAGTTTTTTCAACCCTAGCGCAACCATGGTGCGTTTCTGACGCTCTGAACGATCGATCACACTTTTGATCTGGGTTACACGAATTTTTTTCATAACTATCGTTTTAAAATGGGATGATTACCCGTTGAATACTTTTTTAAGAGAAACGTTTCTGTTTTTTGAAACTGTTATTGGTTCACGCAAACTAGCTAATGCTTTAACTGTTGCTTTCACCACGTTGTGCGGATTGGCAGATCCTAAGTTTTTAGCCAAAACGTCGGTGATTCCAGCAGACTCCAACACCGCACGCATGCTACCTCCCGCGATTACACCCGTACCATGAGCAGCAGGCTTAATCAAAACTTTAGCAGCACCTTCTTTGGTTAGCTGGTCGTGCGGAATAGTTCCGTGCATTACCGGTACTTTGATCAAGTTCTTCTTGGCATCTTCGATGCCTTTGGTAATGGCTTCTTGCACTTCTTTGGCTTTACCCAATCCGTGTCCAACCACACCGGCTTCGTTACCTACTACCACCAGGGCAGAAAAGCTGAATGTACGACCGCCTTTGGTGGTTTTCACCACACGGTTGATGGCCACTACTTTCTCTTTCAGTTCGAGATCGCCGGCTTTTACTTTATTAAGAATTACGTTTGACATGAATGCTATTGTTAGTTAATGTTAGAGCTTTTATTAAAATTCAAGACCTGCCTCACGTGCACCATCTGCAACAGATTTCACACGACCATGATACAAATATCCACCACGATCGAAAACCACTTTCTTCAAACCAAGTGCCATTGCTTTTTGCGCGATTGATTGTCCTACCATCTTGCTCTTTTCGCACTTTGGTGCTTTTTGAGCAGCGATGTCTTTTTGACGAGATGACGATGAAGCCAAGGTTGTTCCTGAATGATCATCAATCAATTGTACATAAATGTCGGCATTGCTTCTGAAAACTGATAGACGAGGCAAAGCAGCAGATCCACTGATTTTTTTGCGAATCCGATAACGGATCTTTTGTCTTGCAAGTGATTTGTTGTTCATGTTTTTTCTATTTGTTGTTTCCGATACTGCCGGAAACGATTCGTTTCAAAATGTTGTTCAGGTTACTGATAAAAAATTGAATGAAATTATTTACCGGCTGACTTACCTGCTTTGCGGCGAAGTACTTCACCCACAAATTTCACACCCTTACCCTTGTATGGTTCAGGCTTACGCAGACTACGAATTTTGGCACAAACCTGACCAAGTAATTGCTTGTCGATGCTTTCCAAAGAAATGATCGGGTTTTTACCTTTTTCCTGAACAGTATTGATGTTTAATTCCTTCGGAATCTCAAACAAAATATTGTGTGAATATCCCAAAGATAAATCAAGGATATTACCTTGGTTAGATGCTTTGTAACCCACACCTACCAATTCCATTTCTTTCTTGAAACCTTCCGTTACGCCTTTCACCATGTTGGCAATCAATGAACGGTAAAGTCCGTGCATAGAACGATGACGAATTTGGTCGGTCGGACGACCTACATTTACCACACCTTCAGCAATTTCGATTAAGATATCGCGGTCAATGTTTTCTTTCAGTTCCCCTTTAGGTCCTTTTACGCTGACACTGTTATCTTTTCCAACAGTGATCGTAACTCCAGTGGGAAATGTGATTGGTTTTTTTCCTATACGGCTCATGTTATGTTGTTTTTGCGGTCAGCCGAGTATAGCCGGCTTAAGGCGTTTTAATATTAGTATTAGAATATGCTGCAAAGAACTTCTCCACCTACGTTCTGAGCCTTGGCTTCTTTATCAGTCATTACTCCTTTTGAAGTAGATACGATAGAAATACCTAAACCATTGCGAACACGCTTGAATTCATCCGGCTTTGCGTAAGTACGCAGACCAGGACGACTGATGCGCTCCAGACTTTGAATGGCAGGAAGTTTGGTATTGGGATCGTATTTCAATGCGATCTTGATGAGTCCTTGTTTAGTGTCATCTTCAAATTTGTATTTGAGGATGTATCCTTTATCATACAGGATCTCGGTGATGCGCTTTTTCAAGTTGCTAGCCGGAATCTCTACGATACGATGGTTTGCCATCTGAGCGTTACGGATTCTGGTTAAGTAATCAGCAATAGGATCTGTTACCATGTTTATGCTTGTTAGTTGTTTTTAAAAAATTAATTCGTTCAACCTTTTGATATTACCAGCTGGCTTTACGTACTCCGGGAATTTTTCCGGCCAAAGCCATATCGCGGAACATCACACGACTTACACCAAAATGACGCATGTATCCTTTTGGACGACCGGTCAATTGGCATCTGTTCTTTAAACGCACCGGGGATGCATTTTTTGGTAACAGATCTAAATCAGCATAGTTACCTTCAGCTTTTAATGCAGCGCGTTTGGCGGCGAACTTGGCAACCAGTTTTTCGCGTTTTGCTTGTCTGGCGATAATCGACTTCTTTGACATATTGGTTGATTAAGATTTCTTGATGTTTTTGAATGGCATGCCCAATTCTTTGAGCAATTCGTATGCTTCTTCGTTGTTTTGTGCAGTCGTTACAAAAGTGATATCCATACCGGTGATCTTGTTCACTTTGTCGATGTCTATCTCCGGGAAAATGATTTGCTCAGTAACACCTAAAGTATAGTTACCACGACCATCAAACGCTTTATCGTTGATCCCTTTGAAATCACGAACGCGTGGGAGTGATACGGAAATCAAACGATCCAGAAACTCATACATTTTTACACCACGTAGTGTAACGCGCGCACCAATAGGCATGTTACGACGCAATTTAAAGTTTGAGATATCTTTCTTGGAAGTAGTTGGAACTGCTTTCTGACCAGTGATGGTTGTAAGCTCTTCTACGGCAATATCTACCAATTTCTTGTCTGCCACGGCACCATTTACACCACGGTTCAAACAGATTTTAGTTAAGCGCGGAGTTTGCATAACAGATTTGAAGGCAAACTTCTTCATTAAGGCAGGAACAACTTCGTTCTTGTATTTCACTGCCATTCTGGTTGATTGATTTTTCGTGCTCATTATTTGATTACCTCCCCTGATTTTTTAGAGATTCTAACTGATTTACCATCTTTACGACTACGGTTGATTTTGGTAGCGGACTTCGTTTTTGCATCCCAAAGCATAACATTGCTGATAGCGATAGGTGCTTCCACTTTCTCGATACCACCTTGTGTATTTTGTGCTGAAGGTTTGGTGTGCTTGGTTACGATGTTTGCACCTTCTACCAACACACGTGCTTTTTCAACGATTACTTCCAACACCTTGCGCGGCTTTTTCAAATCTTTATCGTCTCCGGTGATTACTACCACCTGATCGCCTTTTTTGATGTTGAATTTTGGTTTAAATCTTGTGCTCATGATATTTGCATTTAGCTTCTGCCGAAACAGATAATTTGTCGGAGTTTTGTTTATAGTACTTCAGGGGCCAGTGAAATAATCTTCATGTAACCCTTATCACGAAGTTCACGGGCAACCGGTCCGAAAATACGGGTACCGCGTGGTTCATCTGCATTATTCAACAACACAACTGCATTATCATCGAAACGGATATAAGATCCGTCTTTACGACGCAACTTATTTACCGTACGAACAATCACAGCTTTACTTACTGTACCTTTTTTAACACCACCTGCCGGCATGGCATCTTTAACAGTAACTACAATTTTATCACCAATTTTGGCATAATCTTGTCCGCTGTTACCCAATACACGGATACACAATACTTCTTTGGCACCGCTGTTGTCTGCTACATTGAGTCTGCTCTCTTGCTGAATCATGTTTTATCTTTTGTGATTGCCGAAGCAACCGGATGAATGAATGTTCTGGGGTGATCTTATTTTACTTTTTCGACCACTTCTACCAATCTCCAACGCTTTGTTTTACTCAGCGGACGACACTCCATAATTTTTACGGTGTCACCGATGCTGCATTCGTTCTTCTCGTCATGCGCATGAAAACTGGTTGATTTTTTCAGAAACTTACCATACAGCGGGTGCTTGATCTTACGCTCCACTTTAACGGTGATTGTTTTATCCATCTTGTTGGATGAAACCACACCTGTTCTGGTTTTTCTTAAGTTTCTTTCTACTTGGTTCATTGTTTCCATCTTGTGTTATTTTATTGGATTATGCTCCAATTTGTACTTTTCTTAAATAAGTTTTCAAACGTGCGATATCGCGACGCAATGAGCGAATGATTTGTGGAT
>JBILCT010000091.1:0-5516 GCA_044353025.1 Ferruginibacter sp.
CCAATGATCAATGATTGATACGTTCGAAGGGTATCCATCAATTTTTGCAGTGAATCTTTATTTTTTTGACTATGTGCAAGCAGAAAAACATCTGCATTCACTTCGTTTTTCAAAGACCTGGAAAAGTTGTTTTCATTGATCAATCCAAAACCTAAGTATGCAATTTTTTCATTGTCATTCCTCACGAAAGGAAAATAGGTTCTGTCAGTTTGACGAATGAGCGTAATTGCTTTTTCAGCAACTTTCTTTCTCATCGGAATGACTTCCTGATTCAATGCTGATACCAGATTATCCATTACGATGGTATCATTGTTAGGGAGTACGAAATCATATTTTGCATTCAATACTCTTTTTACATGCGTCTCTATTTCTGACCAACTCAAATCTCCACGGTTGATAGCCTTCGTTATTTTATTGACAACCAGTGGAATGCTGTCTGGTAAACAGAGTAAGTCGTTTCCTGCTATGATTGCTTCAACTTCGGCTTCTCCATCCGGAAAATATTTTTTCACGCCCTTCATTTCCAGGCCGTCTGTGATACAGAGTCCCTCAAATCCTAATTTTGATCGAAGCAAACTGTCAATATTTTTTTTGGATAAAGAAGTAGGTCTATGACTTCTTGAATCAATCGACGGAATGGAGAGATGCGCAATCATCGCACTACCTACACCCATTTCAAATGCTTTTTTGAAAGGGTAGAGTTCAAGTGTATCAAGTGATGCCAAACTTTTGTTGATCACCGGCAGATCTAGGTGTGAATCAACATCCACATCTCCATGACCGGGAAAATGCTTCACACATGCAAGAACGCCTGAATTTTGTAAACCTCGGATATAAGCATTTCCGTAACTGCTCACTTTTTCTTTGTCTTCTCCAAAACTTCGATCATTGATCACCGGATTTTTGGGGTTGTTATTGATATCAATCACCGGGGCATAATTCATTTGTATTCCAAGTCGCTTGCATTGTTTTGCTACAACTGCTCCATATGCTTCTATCAATGATTCATCCGAAGTTGCACCCAGCATCATTTGTCTGGGTAATGGTAAAACACTGTCATAAAGCCGCATGGCAACACCCCATTCACCATCAATGGAAAACAGTATGGGTGTTTTGGCTAACTTTTTTAAACGATTGATATACTGAGCCTGTGTATGTATGTTACCCTGAAATATGCATACACCACCAATGTTATATTTGGCAACAAATTTTTCTACGTCGTCCATTAAAAATCGAACTTTTTTTGATTGTGGATCAAGGATGGATAACCTTGCTACGATCAATTGGCCAATTTTTTCATCATTTGATAATGATTCATAAACGCTATCAACCCAGTTTTTTTTACTTAACCGGTGGTTGATTTGTCCAAAACATAAGTTGGAAATCAACAGTGCAACAAGGGGGAATAGCATTCTCATGATAACCTGAAAAGAGTGAGATAGAATGGTTAAATTTGTTCCTCAAATTACATGGATTTTGACAGATATCATCCAATTACTTCCAGATCATATTGCCAATCAAATTGCGGCAGGCGAGGTTATTCAACGTCCTGCCAGTGCCGTGAAGGAATTATTGGAGAATGCCGTTGATGCCGGTGCGGATGAAATTCGCTTGATTATTCAAGATGCGGGAAAGCAATTGATTCAGGTAATTGATAATGGAAAAGGGATGAGTGAATTGGATGCACGCATGGCTTTTGAACGGCATGCCACCTCCAAAATCCGAAACATAGATGATTTGTTCAAGATCAAGACCATGGGTTTTCGTGGCGAAGCCCTGGCTAGTATCGCGGCCGTGGCTCAGGTTGAGCTGAAAACGAGAAGAGCGGAAGATACCGCCGGTACATATTTGGAAATAGAAAACAGCAGCGTACAAAAACAAGAGCCGGTGGCATTTAATCCGGGTACAAGTATTGCCATGAAAAATCTGTTTTTTAATGTACCAGCCCGTCGTAATTTTTTAAAAAGCAACGCTTCCGAACTCAAACACATAGTCGATGAATTCACCAGGGTTTCCATGGCTTTCCCGGAAATCTTCTTTTCGTTGCAATCGAATGGACAAGAATTGTTCCACCTGGAGAAAGGATCATTGAAGCAACGTATTGTGCAATTGCTGGGAAATACATACAATGCCAAGTTGGTCTCGGTGCAGGAACAAACGGATTATCTGAATATACTTGGTTTTGTGGGGAAGCCGGAAACAGCGCGCAAAACACGCGGAGACCAATACATTTTTGTCAATCAACGATTCATTCGAAGTGCCTACTTGAATCATGCCATCACGCAGGCATTTTCGGAAATGATATCATCTGATGCTTTCCCAACTTATGTGTTGTTTATCGATTTGGATCCAGCACAATTGGATGTGAATGTTCATCCAACTAAACAGGAAATCAAATTCGAGGATGAAAAAATTGTCTATGCTTTTGTGCAATCAGCTGTAAGGCATGCATTGGCGCAATTCAATATTTCACCCACACTCGATTTTGAATTGGATCTTGGTATTCAACAATTGGATGCACTGCGTGCACCCGCAACAGAAATCAGACAAGAGCAAACACGCGCATCTCATCTTTATCAGCAATTCATGCAGAAAGGACAGGCGCATTTGGTAGAGCCGAATACAAGATCTAATCTCGAAAACTGGCAGGATTTTTTTGAACCGACTTCAACAACTTCCTCAACCCCAATTTCTCTCAGTCACGCACTTCATGCGGATGAAGTCATCGATGTACAGAAATTATCATGCTGGCAATTGATGCAAACTTATGTGCTGTTTCAATCTGGCGGACAATTATGGATCATACATCAGCAATATGCGCATGAACGTGTATTGTATGAAAAATATCAAAAGGCATTGGACGGACAGCAGCTTCCGATTCAACAATTGTTATTTCCTGTGGCGGTAGAATTTTCTGTTGGTGATGCCGCCTTGATGGATGATTTAATTCCTGATTTGAATCGTCTGGGTTTTCAATTAGAACCATTTGGCAAGCAGACGTATTTGATACAAGGAACACCCGCCGATTTAAAACCTGGCCATGAGAAACAATCCATTGAGCAGATGTTGGAGCGGTTTAAATATTTCAGTTCAGAAATGAAATTAGACCGGCGGGAGAAGATGTTGCGTTCATTGGCTCAACAACAGTCGATAGGGATTGGTGCAACACTGACGATCGAAGAAATGCGTGGACTCGTTGAGGCCTTGTTCCTTTGTCAAAATAATCAGACCAGTCCGAGCGGCAAGCCAATTTCAAGAAAAATGAATGCACAAGATTTTGATCGGTTTTTTGAAAAACTGATTTGAGATATTGAGTCCTAACCTAATTTTCCTCGTATAACTTCTGAATGAAACGCTCAACCCGAGTGCGGATTTCTGCGCTTGAACCACGTACATGGTTCACCATGAAAGAAAACAGAAACTCCTTTCCCTGCTTGGTTGTTAATAAGCCCGATAAACAATAATTGTTGCTTAATGAACCGGTTTTGGCAAACACAATCGGTTTGTAATTGGGGAGGAAAGATTTCAATGTCCCCTTTCCATTGGATGGGAGCATTTTTTTTATGTATTCAATTCCGAACGCATGAACCATTTCTTCCAACAAGAAAGTTTGCGAACGAGGGGTAAATAAATTGTAGCGCGATAAACCACTTCCATCCACCCAACGAGGAGGGTCAGTCATTTTTGAAAAATCGATTTTTAAAAGAGAATCAATCACCAGGCTTTGATCCATAGTGTCTTTCAATTTGCGCGCACACATCAGCAGTAGTTGCTCCGCAAAAAAATTATCACTGCGAAATAACATTTTTTGAATTACAGTGTCGGTTGATTGAGAAAATAGTGGTTTCAATCGGGTTTGATCAAGCGGAGTTATTTTTCTTTTATACACGCTTCGATAATTCAAATTGCGCAGTGTCAAGAAAGCGGACTCCAATCCCATGGGGTCGAATGGAACAGTTTGTTTGATGATAGGTTTTCGTCCGGCTAATTGAATTGAAAAAATATGGGTTCCTTGTAATCGAGTGATTTGCGACTGATTGCCATCTGGCATTTCGGTTTTATTGAAAATTGAACCGGGCAATTCAGTATTCTGCATGGTCAGATAGTAGCATGAATCTGACTCCTTTTTCATTCTTTGCCATTCCAGGTTTAGCATATTTCCATAAACCGGAAACATGCTGCGTGCAGGCATATACGTCTCGGATTGATCATCCCATGCCCAGCCGGGACCATATGGAACCACAGAGTCCAATGGCTCCAAGAGTGTGAGTGGCTTATTGCTTTTTTTAATGAGTTCCAATAAGGGATGTTCGGAAAAATCAGGATGTAAAAAAGTAGGGTCGCCGGTCGGGTAGATGAACAATGTATCATCAGATTCAAAGAATTCAGCGGCTAATATTTTTTGATCAAGTATTTTTTTTGACGCGAAAGCGGTGAATAATTTTACCGTACTTGCCGGTGTGAAATAACGATCTGCTTGGAAATCAATTTTTGTTTTTTGTTGATTCAAATCAAATACATGGATGCCAACAAATCCTCTTTTAAGCAAAGAGTCCTGATTGATTTCACTTACAAAATTAATTTGTGCAACCAGCTGTTGGATTGGCATCAAAAATGTAAAAAGAAATAAAAACAAAAATCGATTTGTGCGTGTAAAGCGTTTCATTTCTAAATTAAAAACTTTATTTGAATATGCATATTAGGATGCACGCTCTTGCGCGCGAAGCCAACGCTCAGGCATTTCATTTCTGCTCGCCATTTGGTAGTCTTTTTGACTGCATGGAATAAACTGCTGGTTGGGAAGTTGCATCCACCATTTCCCGGATCGTTTGCTTTGTAAGAATAAAGAATTAATATCAGAAAAGCAGGTATGATATTCTATGAACTGCGTGCGGTCATTCAGTTCCGGTTCCATTTTCTTTTTTTGCATACCATCTATCAGGTACCATACCATCTGAGCAATTTGCATTGCGGTTAAATCATGTTGGTCTTTCTTCGGATTATATCCATAAATACCGATAGATGAAAGTTGTGGCGACATGCCTGCGTATTGGGTTAAGGTGCAGATCTCTTCACCTGATAACCCATTTGGACAGTAATGATTGGCAGGCGCACTGCTGTTTTGAATGGAAGAAATATCGAAACTGACGAGCTGACTGCTACGGAGAACGGGCTCCATCTCTGAGATATTTTCTCTCACCTGTCCCAATCTGTAACAATCGAAATGCAACTTATCCAAGGTCTCCAACAATCTTGGATGAACAAAATAACTTTGAAAGGCGATGTGGTTGTAATGACGGATAACATTGGGTTCGCTGGTCAGCATATCCAGTAAAAAATTCTCGCTCCGTAGGGATAAATCGCCTCGAAGATCAATATTGGCATCGATGCATGTTGCTTCGATGATTTGATTTCGGCTTCGATAAGCTTGATACTGTCCCAATGTTAAATCATGCGATCCTCCCAGAATCAAAACCTGTTTGTTCAAACTGATCAGTTCCGCCAATACCATTTGT
>JBILCT010000001.1:0-24774 GCA_044353025.1 Ferruginibacter sp.
GAAATATATTTTGCCAATGCGAGTGAAGCAAATATTTTACTCAATTCAACAGGCTGTAAATTCATAAAACCCAACGGAATCCAGCTCTTGGAGCCATTGACTGTTTTGCCAATCACGAAAGTGAGTAACATAAGCAAAATACCAATGGCATAGAGCAAATTGGGAGTTGCGGTAAAAAACTTACTATCTGTCAGCAAAATAAAAGTTGCAATGACTGAACAAAGCAATAAAAAATAAAACTGCTTGCTGTAGTTGGTGTTGAATGCGAACAATGCTTGAAAAAAAACATCTTTAGAACGATATTCCACAGAGATAATACTGATCAGTCCGATCACAACAATGATGGCATACAACCAAATCAAGACCCAGTCTTTATTATTGGAAATGATTTGTTTTTTCTCGTACATGATATTAATTCCCGCGCGCAGCGGTTTTCTTTTTTACCTTCTTCGGTTTGGTTAATATGGCCTTTGAAGTATCAACCCGTGTGCTTTCTTCTGATGGATTTTTAGAATTTTCTTTTTTTACTTTTTGCAATTCCTCTTTATCAATCTGATCTTCTTCGATTCCTATTGAATCTTTAATGATTTTGATATACCCTTTTGCAAGGAGGTAAGCCAAATCTTTTTTATGCCTCATGGAATCTTGCTTTCGTATTTCTGCATTAATTCTGGGAGGGATCAAATTAAGTTTCGACAATTGCTCAACACGTTCTTTTCGTCCGGGTTCTGTGATTGAATCTTTCAGATATTTTTCAATCATCAATCCAACGATCGGTGCAGCGTAAGTTCCCCCAAATCTACCACTGTTTTCAACGACACACATGATTGCGATTTTCGGATTGTCTCTCGGCGCAAAGCCACAAAAGAATGAGTGATTGGGTTGTTTAACCCCACGATAATAGTTTTCTACCGTTCCCGTTTTACCACAAATAGCGATGTCTTTCACTTTGGCACCTACTCCGGTGCCTCGCTCAACTACGCCCTGCATACCATCATGTACTGCTTCAAAAATACTATCGGGAATATCTATGGGTATTATTTTCTGTTGATATTTTGTCAACATTCCGTTATGATCTCCACCTTCTATTGAATCCACCATATGTGGTATGCGATACCATCCTTTGTTTGCGATATAGGCCATTTCATTGGCCACTTGCAATGGGGTCACAGAAACCTCCCCTTGCCCGATGCTTACAGATCGAAACGTACAAAAATTCCAGTGGCCTTTACCATAGATCTTATCATAATATTTGGGGGTTGGAATATTGCCGGACTTTTCAGAAGGCAGATCAACTCCAAGCGGATGACCTAAACCAAAAGCATACATGTACCGATCCCATTGGCTGAGCGCGCTGTCAACACTTGGAAACTTTGGATGATTCATTACGCGCTGCATCACCAAAGCGAAGTAAGTATTGTCGGAAATAGTGATGGCCTCTCTTAAGTCATAGGTTCCCACATCCAAACAGCGCATCGGTTTTGCACTTCCACATCCATAAAATGCGCCTGAACAAGAAAAACGGGTGTCCGTTGAAATAACGCCCTCTTGTAAGCCAATCAGTGCTTGCAGTGTTTTAAATGTTGATCCCGGAGAGTAGGTCGCACTGACCGTTCTGTTTAATAAAGGAAGTGCAGGGTTTAGCACCAGCTCTGAATAGTTTTTTCTTCGTTCACTTCCTACGAGTTGATTGGGATCATAGGTAGGTGCACTAACCATGGCTAACACACCCCCGGTTTTTGGATCGATGGCAACAATAGATCCAATTTTATTGCGCATGAGTTTCTCTCCTAGTTCTTGAAGTTCGATATCCAGTGAGGTATATAAGTTCTGACCTGCAATAGCAGAGGTATCATAGGAACCATTTTCCAATCTTTCTGTCAATCTGTTTTTATTGTCCCTTTTCCAGTATTCAATACCACGCTGTCCCATTAAAACTTTCTCATAAGATCTTTCAATTCCTGTGAGCCCTGTGTAATCACCTGGCGTATATCCTTCATCCGGATGTTTGCGTAAAAATGAGCTATCTACTTCTCCGGTATAACCGAGGATATTTGCTGCAGCGATATAGGGAAAGCTGCGAACAGAGCGCTCTTGCAAATAAAATGCAGGCGCAAATTTGAACATGGATTCATTCAGTTTCGCCATCTTGTCCTGACTTAGCAAAGGCTCAAAAACAGATGGACGGGACCGGCCATTTCGTATGATTAACTCTACTAGTTTTTTACGGAATTGGGCGGTATCAATTTCGAGGATGGAACAAAGCAATGAAGTATCGATACCTCTTACTTTATTTGGTGTGACCATCAAATCAGAAATTGCTGTATTCTGCAGGATCGCATTCTTTTTTCGGTCAAATATGATACCACGGTCAGGGTAAACTACTCTCCGAAATATCCCTTGGTCTTCTGCCAGCACTTTATACTTTGAAGTGATCACTTGTAAGGTAAACAGACGTATGATCACGATGACGATGGTAAGAATAAAAACAAGCCGTATGATGTTTTTTCGAGACTCGTTATATACAGACACTCAGGGAATTTTTTAAGTTGAAAACTGAAGCAAAAGTAAGTCATGCTTCGATTCAAAAAAAAGCTAAATCATGCTGTATTGGTCCGAAACTTCTGAGATCTGGAAAAAAGGAGTTCAATGATCAATATCAAGATAACAGACAGTAATCCGGAGGCGATTGTTTTGATGATCACGTACATATTTCCGTTGAATTGCCATGCCTCCAATGTATATAGCCATGCGTGATGAATGAGGATCAAAGTTCCTATATAAATTAAATAGGGCAACCAACCGCCCATACTACGAATCGAAGGCTCATCGTAACTGGCTTCAAATACATCTTTTGGCAAAAGTAACCGTATGATAAAAGGACGAACATATGCCATCACAACACAAGCAGCGGCATGAAAACCAGGATGATGGCGAAAAGCATCCAAAGAATAACCCAATGCAAGTGCCAGTATCATAAGTACAGCCCGGTTGATTCGAAAGGGCAGCCAAAGAATAAAAACAAAATAGATGGAAGGCGTGATCAATTCATGTAATCTGATTTTATCAAAAACAAATGCCTGCACCAATACCAATAAAACAAAGCGTAATATATACTTCAATATCTGGTTCATTTGTATTAGTTTTTAGTTTAGAAAAAATTCATTTGATCAATCAGTGGCATGGACGCTCCAAAAATTGAATCTCTATGAGCCGGGTTGAGATTTTACTCCATCCAATATTTCTTGAACGCCTTTCTGATGAATGTTTTCTATGACATATACCATCTGTATTCCATGGAAATCAGTAGCAGTGCGTGTTTGAATTCTGAAAAGATTGCTGCTTTTTTCTTTGTAAATCGTTTCTACTTTTCCGATACGCATTCCTTTGGGAAAAGCCGTGCTGAATCCGCTGGTTAACACATCATCTCCCTTGAATATTTTCGCTGATTTGGATACACCGTTTAATTGTATCAGATTGGTTTCATTTCCGTCCCAACCCATCGTTCCAGTTTCTCCACCTCGCGCGAGTTTTCCGCTAATGTGACTGTCTTTGTGTAGCATACTCATCACTACGGAATAACGTTCGTTTGATTCTACAACAATACCTACGACCCCGCGATTGGGATCAATCACACCCATACCGGGTAAAATTCCAGCTGCTTTTCCTTGGTCTAACACCAAATAGTTGGCAGGTGTATTCACTGCATTTGACAACACATGTGTTTGATGGAACCGATAAGTACGATAAGAAACGAGCGAATCCAGCTTAATGGTATCAATGAAAGCAGGCATTGCCGAATCCGGAACAGTGTAGTTTTGTTGCAACTGATTGTACAACCATTCATTGGCTGCTAGTAAGGAATCGTTGGATTTTCGGAGTGAAAAATATTGTTGGATATTGTAATAACGCTGATTGATTTTTCCGGTGATATTATTACTGATTGCACCGAATGCAGCTTCATGATATTTGCTATATTGGTAGATCTGGTAGATGCACCATCCTTGTAAGAACAGAAACAACAGCAGGTTGAAATGCTTGCGTATAAATAAGAAAATGTTCTTCAACGTCGATGAAATTGATTGGACTTCGTTTGTAGCTTCCAGTTAGCGCATCACGAATGGGAATCGATCGTAATTTTTCAGTGCGATGCCAGTACCGCGAACTACACTCTTCAGTGGATCATCGGCTACATGCACCGGCAATTTGATTTTGTTCTGCAAACGCTTGTCTAAGCCACGCAACAAAGAACCACCTCCGGTGATGTACAATCCACGACGATATATATCCGCGGCCAGTTCGGGCGGAGTAGTTTCAAGTGCTTTCAAAATGGCTTCTTCGATCTTGAAAATACTTTTGTCCAATGCTTCTGCAACTTCCTGATAGGACACCATCACTTGTTTTGGAATACCGGTAACAAGGTCGCGTCCATTCACAGGAATATCATCGGGTGGATTGTCGAGATCTTTCATTGCAGCCCCGATTTGAATTTTGATTTGTTCGGCAGTGCGTTCGCCAATCAGCAAACTATGGTAACGACGAAGTGCTTCCATAATATCGGCTGTGAATTCATCACCGGCGATACGGATACTCTGATCGCAAACGATTCCGGCCAGTGCGATTACAGTAATTCCTGTTGTACCACCTCCAATATCAATGATCATATTTCCTACCGGCTCTTCCACATCAATTCCAATACCTAAAGCGGCAGCCATAGGTTCATGAATTAAATATACCTCTTTGGCTCCTGCTTGCTCGGCGCTGTCGCGCACCGCACGTTTTTCAACCTCGGTAATGCTACTTGGTATGCAAATCATCATTCGCCAACTGGGTGCAAACAAAGGCTTCTTAGGATAAACCAATTTGATCAATTCACGAATCATCAGCTCTGCAGCATTAAAATCTGCAATCACGCCATCGCGCAGCGGACGAACCGTGCGGATACTTTCGTGCGTTTTTTCATGCATCATCAATGCCTTCTTTCCAACAGCCAATAAAATTTTAGGATTGTTTCTGTCCAAGGCCACAATGGATGGTTCATTCACCACCACTTCATCGTTATGGATGATCAAGGTGTTGGCGGTGCCCAGATCAATTGCTATTTCCTGGGTGAAAAAGTTAAACATGCCCATATATCAGTGTTGTGACGTTGTAAATTGGTACTCAAACAAAATTGATGCAATTATTTGGAATTAACAACGATTCTTTGATTGAATTTGGTTAGGATGAAATTGCAATTTTTTAAGCATCAACTAAATTCGTAGCCGATATCGTTTCTGAAGGTTTTTCCCTGATAATGAATCCCGTTGATTCGATCCCTGGATTTATCGCCAGCTTCTTTCACTGAACTCCCAAAAGCAGTTACCGCAATTACTCTTCCTCCTGCGGTCAGCACTTCATTGTTCATGCTTTTTGTTCCAGCATGGAAAACAATGCAATTTTCCAGGTCAGTTTGTTCAGCGCCTGTGATAGAGAATCCGGTTTGATAATCTCCTGGATAACCCTGACTGACCAACATTGTGGTGACAGCCGTTTCAGGTAAAAACTGCAGTGAAACCTCATTCAAACGTCCAGCTGAAAGCAGTTGAAATACCGGTACTAGATCATTTTCGATCCGTGGAATGACGACTTCCGTTTCAGGGTCTCCCATTCTGCAATTGTATTCGATCACGAATGGTTCGCCCTGATCAATCATCAATCCTAAAAAAATGAATCCATGATACTCCATTTTTCTGTCTTGCAATCCATGTAAGGTAGGTTGAATGATCCGGTCAATGACTTTCTGTTTGAGTGTTTCATCAAAAAAAGGTACGGGTGAAACAGCTCCCATTCCACCGGTGTTTAAGCCGGTATCTCCCACTCCGATTCGTTTATAATCTTTGGCCTCGGGCAGCAAACAGAAATTTTTCCCATCCGTCAACACAAAAACACTCATCTCGATACCTTTTAAAAACGATTCAACGACCACGGTTTGTCCGGCTTTTCCGAACTTGGATTGACGCAACATGAGTTCGAATTCATGCGTGGCATCCTCGTGAGACTGGCAAATCAATACTCCTTTACCGGCAGCAAGTCCATCTGCCTTGAGCACGATAGGCAGCGCTTGTTGACGGATATATGCTATCCCTTCTTCAAAACTTTCGAGATCAAACTCCTTGTAGGCAGCGGTTGGAATACCATATTGCTGCATGAATGCTTTGGCGAAAGCCTTGCTTCCTTCCAATTGAGCAGAAGCTTTCGATGGACCAATAACCGGTATGTTTTTTAAGGTGTCGTCTGATTTGAAAAAATCATAAATACCAAGGACCAATGGATCTTCCGGTCCAACTATCACCATTTCAATGTGGTGCTGTATACATGCATCCCGAAGGGCTACGAAATCATTAACAGCGATGGGCAAATTGGTCCCATGGAGTGCAGTTCCTGCGTTACCGGGAGCAATATATAAGTGAGAACAGGTATGATGCTGGGTGAGTTTCCAGGCCAATGCATGCTCTCTTCCGCCCGAACCCAAAAGAAGTATATTCATGAAAAGAAAGATTGATTTGCAAAAGTAACCTGGAAGGGTAAACGAAGTGAATTCAGTTATCAACAATTGTTGTTTACAAACTGCTTTGCGTAAGTTGTAAACGATATTTCCCTATTTTTAGGCACTATACCATTTATTCTGTATTAAAAAACAAACTATGACTTCAACAACCAATCAAACGGGCAAGCATCCCAAAGGGCTTTGGGTATTGTTCGGGACCGAAATGTGGGAACGTTTCAACTTTTATGGCATGCGTGCCTTATTGACGCTTTTCATTGTAAATGCGCTGATGATCAGCAAGGAGCAGTCTTCCATTATTTATGGTGGCTTCCTCGGACTTTGTTATTTGACTCCCATGCTGGGTGGATTTATTTCAGATCGCTTTCTGGGAAACAGAAACTGCATCATGCTGGGAGGAACCCTGATGGCGATTGGACAAGTGCTTTTATTTACCAGTGCAACGGTTGCTGTAGGAGGTGATGGTAAAATCATTCAAGAAAACTTGCCATTGGCAACCAATATTTTATATGCAGCGCTTGGGGTATTGATTTTCGGTAATGGATTTTTCAAGCCGAACATTTCAAGTATGGTGGGTAGTTTGTATCCAAAAGCGGAAAAAAACAAATTGGATACGGCTTTCACTATTTTTTACATGGGTATTAATATTGGTGCTTTTCTCGGACAATTGATTTGTCCGTTGATTGGAGACGTTGTAGTGGATGGGGTGAGAAATGTTTTTGCTTTCAGATGGGGGTTCCTGGCCGCCGCGATTGCCATGTTACTGGGCACCATTACTTTCTACGTTTTGAAGAACAAGTATGTGGTAACTCCGGACGGAAAGGCGATTGGCGGATTGCCATCCGGACATAACGCGGAAGATTATGAGGAAGGCGAAGCTACCAAAGCACATTTCACTACGGGCTCAATCGTTGTTGCAGCGATTGTTTTGGCGGTATTGATTTATGTTTTTCACACTTTCGTTGGTCAAAACTGGATTTATTCGACCATTTATTCTGCTGGTATTACATTGGCAGGATTGATTCTCACCGACAAAACCCTGAATAAAATTGAGATTGACCGTATTCTGGTTATTTACATTGTTTCTTTCTTCGTGATATTCTTCTGGGCAGCCTTTGAACAAGCGGGTTCATCGTTGACATTCATTGCAGACTATCAAACAGATAGAAATATTTTAGGTTGGGAGATGCCGCCTTCGATGGTACAGATTTTTAATGGCGTATTCGTGGTGATGTTTGCCGTTCCCTTCAGCTTTTTATGGGACAAATTACGTGCCAATGGTAAAGAGCCGATTTCACCGGCCAAACAAGCCATCGGATTGCTGTTGATTGCGGTGAGTTATTTTATCATCGCACACAATGTAAAAGACCTGGGTAATTCCGGATTGTTGGGTGTACATTGGTTGATTTTGTTGTATTTGATTCAAACCTGGGCTGAACTTTGTTTGTCGCCGATCGGATTATCATTGGTTGGCAAACTGGCGCCGAAACGCTTTGCATCTCTGCTGTTTGGTGTATTCTTCATGAGTAGTGCATCCGGTTATGCATTGGCTGGCACCTTGGGTTCCATTTTGCCCTCAACCGGAGATCAGTTTGAAGCTTGTAATAAAGCAGGATTCAGTTTGCAAGCGGTTTTGGATAAAACCATTGTTCCGACTGCCGAGCAGATCAAGTTTTTAGCAGAAAACAAAATCAGCACTGAATATCCAATTTTTGCCGGATTCACCATCCACAACTTATTTGAATTCTTCATGGTGTTTGTGGTGCTTTGCGGCGTGGCATCTGCTTTGTTGTTCATGCTGGTTCCGAAGTTGAAAAAGATGATGCACGGAATTCAATAAACATCATTGCATTGCTTTATTTAAATGGACCGTCTAAAAAGATGGTCCATTTTTTATGAGCAGAAGTTAGGCAGGTTGGTTCGCTTGTATTTATTGCGAACTCAAGGCGTAAACACTTATAAACAACCCGAAAGCATAAAATGAGCCTGATATGATTGACAGCGCTTTCTTTGGTTCGTTGCTATTGATCAAGCAAAAGAAGTGAACGAACGATTGTTGACAAGTCATCATTCGAACCAAAAAAATGATTCCGTTTTTTCACCAGAATTTTCTGTTGGTTCCAGCAAAGTTGTGGTTCGAACCAGGTTCGAGCCGGGTTCGAACCTTGAAATTGAGAAATTGAACTGCAATAAATGAATTATGATGTGACCTTACTTGAAATTTTTGGGTGCGCCACCACGAACAAATTGTCATAATACCAAGATGTACTTGGAACGGTGATGTGCGGGTGGCTCGGAAAAACGGGCGGAGCATTTTTTTTCCTTGATTTTTTCTCCCTTTTTGATCAAGCAAAAAGGGGTGGCCTCCGCGGCCAAGAAGCGGAAAAAAGTGTTTGATTCTAGTGCTTAGTTGGTGTGGTGGATTCGTTCCCGAGATGTGAACCTCTCACATGCAACAAGGATTTCTTTAATCAACGACTTTATTTAAAAAATTATGGTTCAATGAAATTGCTAAAGCGATTTTTGTTCGTGCAACAACTTTCATGTTCAAAGAAAGATAAATTATTTCTTTGCCATCGCATGCACATATTCCAACACCATCGCTTTTTCTTCCTTGGTGAGTTTGGCTTTAGGCGCCATCCAATCAACAATACCTGTCCATTTTTGTGCCGTGAAATCTTCTACTTTAGGCAGCTCATGGCATTTTGAACATTTAGTCATGTAGAGCGACTTACCGTTAACCATTGGGTCGATAGTTGTAGATTGACTGGCAGATGAAATTGTTTTCGACGATTTACATGCAATAAGCGTAAAGATGGATATTGAAAATACTACGATGATTTTTTTCATTGTTAAGTTTTTATTTTTTGTAAATATCAACATGCAACTTGGATTTTCAGAGGAACGTTGCTCGTTTAAAGTTTAAGGTTTGATTACTTTAATATGATAACCTTCAACCTGGATTTTGGGAAGAGTATTTCAAATGAACTATTTCATCCAGCTACCATCCGATCAGATCATCTCCGCTCCAAAATAGGAATGAAGCGACTTAGGCAATCGAATTCCTTGATCCGTTTGGTTGTTTTCCAATAATGCAGCCATGATTCTGGGTAATGCAAGTGATGATCCGTTGAGCGAATGCAACAATTGTGTTTTACCTAGTTCATCTTTGTAACGGATTTTCATCCGGTTGGTTTGAAAGGTTTCGAAGTTGCTTACTGAACTCACTTCCAGCCATTTTTGTTGGGCAGCACTGAATACCTCAAAGTCATAAGTTAACGCTGAAGTAAATCCCATATCTCCTCCACAAAGTCTTAAAACACGATAAGGCAGTTCCAATTGTTGTAAAAGTGTTTCCACATGCTTAACCATATCTTCCAAAACCGAATAACTAGATTCAGGTTTTACCAACTGTATGATTTCAACTTTATCAAACTGATGTACTCTGTTCAAACCTCTCACATCACTTCCAAAACTTCCGGCTTCTCTTCTAAAACAAGGTGTGTATGCAGTCATCTTAACCGGCAAATCAGCATCCTTAATAATTTCCTGACTAAATATGTTGGTTACCGGTACTTCGGCCGTTGGAATCAGATAAAGTCCGTCAGCTGTAATATGATACATCTGCCCTTCTTTATCAGGCAGCTGTCCGGTTCCATATGCCGTAGCCTCATTTACCATCAATGGCGGAAGATATTCGGTGTAACCGGCAGCGGTGTTATAATCTAAAAAATATTGAATCAAAGACCGTTGCAATTTGGCACCTTTTCCTTTGTATAAAGGGAATCCGCTGCCCGCAAGCTTTGCGCCTGTTTCAAAATCAATGAGTTGGTAATCACGAATCAAATCCCAATGAGGTTTCGCGTTTTCTAATAATGTTGGAATCGCTCCACCGGTACGCACTACTTCATTGTCCTCGGCAGATTTTCCTGCAGGAACGCTGGCATGTGGAAGGTTTGGAAATTGTAAAAGCGATTTTTGAAAAGTAGATTCATGTGCATCCAACTGCAGTGAAAGTGTTGCCAATTCAGCTTTCCAGCCGGCCACAGCTTGTTTTTTGGCTTCAGCGGCTTCTTTTTCACCTTTTCCCATCAACTGGCCAATTTCTTTGGAAGCCGCATTTATATTGGCTTGCAAATGCTCAGTAGCAAATTTTTGCTGGCGAATCGACTCGTCCATCGACAATAACGCATCGATCATTTCGGGTTGACCGAAATTTCTGTGAGCAAGACGCTCTTTTACATAATCAGGTTGTTGACGGATGGTTGAAATGGAAAGCATGCTTAAAAGTTAAACGTTTATTGGCAAAGATAATCCTGAATGGCATATTGCTTACTTTTGCGACATGCAACATGTGGAAGAAGATTTATCGGTACGCTGGTTGAAGCTTCGTATCAAGCTTAAAGAAACCTGGGGAATTAAGCCGGATATGAATGGTGTGCTTTTGCTGATTGGCATTCAAGAGCTAGGTAGTGGTCCGCAAGTATTCACCAAAGAACAGAAGCAAGACCTCATGCACATCGCGGTTTGCACAGTGCTTTCGCCAAGCGGTTACTATCGGATAGATGGACGCGATGAGGAAGGCTGGCCTCATTTCACCCAGCTGAAACCTTTACCTGAGCAATATCTTCCGGAGCAAGAACTATTTCTCCGGGATCATATTCTTTTATATTTTCAACAGCAATCTTTCATTTAATCAAACAATCCATGAACATGCGTAAGATTTTTACATTGTTTTTCGGTATGATCGTATTTACTGGCACTTCAATTGGCCAGGTAAAAAAAACAAGTCCAAATGCTAAACCTAAACTCACAACAACCGTAACATCTAAATCTAATCCCTCAAAACCCAAAACTAACATGGAAAATTCGTCCAATCCTTTCACCGCAGGTGCTACTAAAGTTAAAATCACCACAGCCATGGGAACGATGATTATAAAATTATATGATGCCACTCCCAAGCACCGCGATAATTTCATTGCCTTGGTTAAACAGGGGTTTTATGATAGTTTATTATTTCACCGCGTAATCAATGGATTTATGATTCAGGGTGGAGATCCTATGAGTAAAAATGCGCCAAGCGGAACCATGTTGGGCATGGGCGGGGGTGATATGGAGCGTATTCCTGCTGAGTTCAACAAAGCCCTCATTCATAAAAAAGGCGCCTTGTGTGCAGCCCGCGATGGTAATCCAGCCAAAGCCAGCAGCGCCTGTCAGTTTTATTTGGTGCAAGGAAAGCAAGTAAGCGAAGCTGAACTGTTCAGCAAAGAACAACAAAGTGGTTTTAATTATTCCCCAGAACAACGGGATATCTATAAAAACATCGGTGGTACATTTTTCCTGGATCAGGACTACACTGTATTCGGTGAAACCATCAGCGGATTGGATGTCATTGATAAAATTGCTCAGGTGAAAACAGATGGTGCCAATCGTCCACTGGTTGATGTGCAAATGAAGATGGAAATCATGCCTTAATTCGATTCATTTTTTAATTAACTTGCAGCCAGAAAAAAACAAACCATGCAATTCCCATCGAATCTCCAATACACCAAAGATCATGAGTGGATCTTGATTGAAGGAAACATCGCTACCATTGGCATCACCGAATTTGCACAACGCGAACTGGGTGATATCGTATTTGTGGATATCAATACAGTGGGGAAAGCGATGAGTGCGGAAGCTGTTTTTGGAACAGTGGAAGCGGTTAAAACGGTGAGCGATTTGTTTCTTCCGGTTGCAGGAACCATCTCCGAAGTAAATGCTACTTTGGAAGCAAATCCTGAACTGGTTAACAGTGACCCTTATGGCCAAGGATGGATGATTCGTATGACTTTGGACGAAGGAGCAGATCAAAGCAGCTTGATGTCTGCTGATGCTTATCAGTCATTGGTTGGATAATTGAATATGCATTGAATCATCGTTCCTTGTTCAGATTTCTTCCTGCCTGCCTTTGGTTTATTTTCACCATTTGGTTGATTTGTATGCCACAGGATGACATTCCCGATCTGGATTTATTCTGGTGGATGACCTGGGTAAAACCTGATAAATTGGTGCACGCTGTACTATTCGGTATGCAATACATGTTGGTGATGATTCCAATCGCATACCAGTCTGCAAACAATAACATACGAGCAATTTCATTATATTGTGCAGGCGCTGTGGTTATTTGGGGTTTATCAACAGAAATTATCCAGCGCTTTGTTCCAGGAAGATCTTTCGACTGGGCAGATTGGATAGCGGATATATTAGGCATTGCGATCGCCTTTTGGAGCCGTCCATTACTTTTCAACATCTTACTCAAAAAACAACGGACTTAACTAAAGAACATAATTTCATTCAAATTCTAGCATGCAATACAACACTAGCCGTACGCACCTGATTATTCGTGAATATGGCAGACATATTCAACAGATGGTGCAAGACTTACTTAAAATGGAAGACCGCGAAAAGCGTCAGAAAAATGCTTATGCCATCATCGAAATGATGGGCTTTCTGAATCCACAGTTGAAGAACATGGAAGATTATAAACACAAACTCTGGGATCATCTTTTCATCATTAGCGATTTCCAATTGGATGTGGATAGTCCGTATCCCATACCAACACGTGAGGGCGTTCGTACCAGACCTCAACCACTGGAATATCCCAAACAACACCCTAAGTATAATCATCTGGGAAAGCATGTGGAAAGACTGATTGAAAAAGCGCTGATCGAAGAGAACCCCGAGAAAAAACAAGGTTTTGCCAATGCCATTGCTTATTATATGAAACTAACCTACAGCAATTGGCATAAAGAACTCATGCACGACGATACCATTCAGAACGAATTATCAACAATCACACAAGGACAACTGGAATTCAATAATCGTCCATTTGTAAAACACCGTACAGACAATCGAATGGATCGAGACGACTATAGTATGGGTGGAGGCCGTGGCGGAGGATACAGAAAGAATTATGGAAGAGGCGGGGGAGGAGGCGGAAATCGGGGCAACATGGGACGCAATAACCGGAATTTCAAAAAAAGATATTAATCAGCGTAATATAATTTTAAGGCATGTCCATTTTTGAAGTACGTGGTGGCAACAGACTGAAAGGAGAAATCATTCCTCAGGGCGCTAAGAATGAGGCGCTGCAAATCATCAGTGCTGTATTATTGACCAATGAAGCGGTTCGAATTGAAAACATACCGGATATCATTGATGTCAATTTACTCATAGAATTACTCAAAGAAATCAATGTAAAAGTTGATCGGCTAGATGCTAATACGGCTGTATTTCAGGCAGACCAGGTGGATGTCGACTATCTGGCTTCCAAAGCATTTCATCAAAAAAGCGGGCGTTTACGCGGCTCCGTTATGTTGGCAGGACCCCTGCTTGCTCGATTTGGAAAAGCGTATTTACCAAAGCCGGGCGGTGATAAAATTGGTAGACGAAAACTAGATACACATATCATCGGATTTCAAAAATTAGGTGCAGCATATACGTATGATGAATCCTCCAATTGTTTTGTACTGGAAGCTCCACAACTTCGTGGAACATATATGTTACTGGATGAACCCAGTGTAACCGGAACAGCTAACATTCTGATGGCTGCGGTGATAGCTGAAGGAGATACTACCATTTACAATGCTGCTTGCGAACCGTATATTCAGCAACTCTGTAAGATGTTGAACCGCATGGGAGCAAACATCTACGGAATCGGAAGCAATTTACTTGTGATCAAAGGCGTTAACAAGTTGAATGGTACCACGCACCGCATGTTACCCGACATGATTGAAGTAGGTAGTTTCATTGGTCTTGCTGCCATGACACAAAGTGAATTAACCATCAAAGATGCAGGCGTTGATGAATTGGGGGTTATTCCTGAACGTTTTCAACAACTGGGAATTCGAATGGATATTTCAGGGAATGATATTCATATCCCTGCACAGGATCGATATGAAATACAAACATATTTAGAAGGTGGAATTTTATCGTTGTACGATCATCCCTGGCCCGGACTTACGCCTGATTTGTTGAGTATTCTTTTAGTTACCGCCATACAAGCCAAAGGCAGTGTGCTGATTCATCAGAAAATGTTTGAGAGCAGACTATTCTTTGTTGATAAATTAATTGAAATGGGAGCGCAAGTAATACTTTGCGATCCGCATCGAGCTGTGGTTGTAGGAATGGATCGACAAAAACCATTGAGGGGTATTACGATGAGTTCGCCGGATATCCGTGCCGGCGTGGCCTTATTGATCGCAGCACTAAGTGCAGAAGGAAAAAGCATCATTCAAAACATCGACCAGATTGACCGTGGTTATGAACGCATCGATCAACGACTCAACGCATTAGGCGCGTCCATTGAACGCAAAGCATAATCTTCTAAGAAATGAATTTCAAGTTTCAATATTTATTTAATAAAACTGAAACTTGAAATTCAAAAGAAATTTTCATTAAAATGTATAGGTCAGAGAAGCGGTAATTACTCTGCCGAACAGTAAGGAAGAACGCACTGGGTCAGTCCCCTTATCATACTTTTTATTATTGTTATTGTCTTCAAAGAATATCTGCTTCTGTGCAAGAATATCTTTCACATTCAACTTGAGTTCCAATTTTTTCTCAGGAAATGATTTAGCGATTTGAAAATCCAACTGAGTTCTTCCATTCTCCCAAAGATTGGGTTCAAACAAAAGTCCACTCTGCGAAGCATCACCATTCGTTGCCAAAAAAATACGTTGACCGGATCTGTTGACAGACAATGTGGTAGTCAGATTTTTTTCTTCATCCTGATAGGTTATTCCGCCGTTGATGACATAAGGCGATTGTCCTTGCATAACACGCGTATTCCGGAAATAATAGTTGTTTGTATCTGTTGTGTTGATGGTTACCTCAGAATTTATCAGACTTAAATTTCCAAACACAGTCAGTTTGTTCCAGATAGAACTAGATGATGCATTGATCAAGCTGCCAATTAGTGTTCTTACTTCAATTTCTGCACCGGCTAAAGTTGCCTTGGGTGTATTGCGATAAGAAAGTGTTCTGTCTTGATTGGTTGAGATCAACTCAATCGGATCAACAAATTTTTTATAAAAGACAGATGCAGAAATTAACTGTGCCTTACCCGGATACCACTCATATCTAAAATCGAAATTATCAATGGTTGCTCTGCGTAAAGAAGTATCACCAAAAATAGAATAACGGATAGAATAATCACGGAACAGGAATGGCGCCAATTCTCTGAACTCCGGTCTGTTAAGCGTTTTTGAATAGCTAGCTCTCAGATTTTGTTTTTTATCCAATGAAACCACCAGATTCACTGAAGGTAAAAGATCGATTTTTCTTGTGTTGACATTTACAGGTGTGAACTGATTCAGATTGGCATTCAAACGTTGCGTAAAATCTTCTACCCTAACGCCATAGATCAAACGAAGTGAGTTCCCAAAACGCTGATCAGCCATCCCGTAATAAGAAATCAAATCTGTTCCAGCGGTGTATAAATCTCGGATTTCTGTGATGTCTTTGAGGTTAAGTCCGGTTTTTCCTCCGGCCAGATTACCCATATTCTTTTTGTAGAATAATTCACTTGGTTTGATGTAGAGAATGGAGGAGTTAAAATTGGATGAATTATAACTGGAGAATGCGAGCAATCTAGGATTGAACGTACGTTCACGATCTTGTATGTAAAAACCTGCTTTGAAATTGGAATTGATATTTTTTCCAAATTTCACAGCTCTTGAAAAATCAATGCGAAAGTTTTTCATGTTCTCCCGATTGGTTGCATAAAAAATCAATCCGGCGGTATTGTCGTTGTCAACCGGGCTTGTAGCGGCGAGTTTGGCATTGAAACCGGGGTCGCCGGCTGAACTGTCAAATGCCATACGACGTAATGCCGGGATATCACGTTGAATATTGGAATAAGAGCCAACCCAATTGATCTTAATTTTTGAATCTGGCAAATAATGTTCACCAATCAATTGCGTCGAATAGATTTTGTTACTGGTGAACCAAAGTGCGTATGATTTAAAATAGTTGTTGGGTTCATTAATTATATCATTGACCCCATCACGGGTGATCACACGATCATCCGCATTGATGCTGTACATATTTTTAAAAGAGAGGTTATTATTATTATTCAGCTTGAAAGAGAAATTGGCGATTGTTCCCAACAAAGTTTGAACTGAATTGAATTCTTCCTGATACACACGTTGTGCCGCATTATCATATTCAGGTGCGAAAAATGTTCTTTCTCCCTGATTTTGGCTAAGTGTTTTATTGTACGAAACGGAGAACAACATCCCGAAGAAATCTTTTTTATTGCGTTGAAAATTTCTTCCGAGCACATACTGTAAACTTGTATTTGGAAGCGCATTTCTGGTTTGATATCCCCAATTGTTTGTTTTGAATGACTTAGCATAGCCCAATCTTTCCGCATCGCTCAAACTTTTAAATGCTTCAATACTTGGAAATGGAGATTGTAATTTTCTGGTATCATCGATACCCAAGAAATCAAACTGTCCACCTTCATAATATTTACGTGCTTTGAATGTACTCTGTGTATTGAATCCCATGCCATATGTAAATGACTGAAAGTTCTCCACTGGAATTCCTTTGGTATTGATAACAATCTGACCACCTGCGAATTCACCGGACATATCCGGCGTTGCAGTTTTGTATATCACCAAATTGTCGAGCATATTTGCGGGGAAAACGTCGAAAGCAAATGCTTTTCGGTCACTTTCAGAACTTGGTAATGGAGCGCCGTTTAATGAGGCAGTGTTATATCTGTCACTCAATCCACGAATGACAGCAAACTTATCATCTTGTAAACTAGCGCCACTCACACGTTTGAGGATATCTCCGGTATTGCGATCGGGAGTACGTTTGATTGTTTCAGCAGAGATGCCATCACTTACGCTGGCACTATTTTTCTGTGCAAGCAACAAAGCACTTACTGTTGCTTTGGGTCGGTTGGTACCACCACCTGAACTTTTCACAATTACACCAGACATGTCGCTGGCAGGATCCATAATGATATCTTGTGTTACCACTCCTGCATTTACAACCACAATATTTGGGATTGTGTTGGAGGTATATGAAACATAGGTTGCAGTGATGGAATAGGTTCCAGCTTCTAAACCAGAAAGGGAATAGAAACCTTTCTGATCTGTCTGTACCGATTGATTCTTTCCATTTAAAGTAATCGTTGCTCCAATCAGCGGGTCACCCGTTTTACTATTAACCACTTTACCTACAATCTTGGCTTTTTGTGCCAAAACGGAGATTGATAAGAAAAACGAAAACAGGGCGAAAGATAACTTTACACGCATGATTAGAAAATTTTTGCAAAACAACAGAACTGTGTCTGCTTTCTTGAAGTATTGCCATTATTCCTTTGTTATCTTAACATTATGTAATTATTAATTTTAGGCTCAATGAATCATGATAAAATGATTTCATTTACAGCAATAAAAAAAGGAGGCCCCAAATAGGGCCTCCGTATGTAGCGTATGTAAAGAAAATTATTGAACGATCATGCGAACGCTAGTAGTTGATTTTCCTACCAATAGTCTTACTGTATAAACTCCAGTTTTCAATGAAGGATATTGTAAGTTGGAAAGAATGTTTCCACGTACGTTTGATACGATGTTTTGAGCAACCATTTTACCGGTCATGTCAAACACCTGAACAGTAGCCACTGAGGTATTCAATTCACCAGAAGTAGCTTTCAAAGTGAAAGTTCCGTTGTTTGGATTCGGGAATACGGTCGCTTTCAATTCAGCAGCAGCTGTAGGTAAAGTTTGCTTGCTCACGTTCTCACGTGCACCTGGACAAACCTTAGCCAAGTTTGATAACTTCTGTGCTTTGAAAGCAGAGTTTCCGCAACCTGCAGTGGTGTATTGCAACTTGATACTGTCACCAACACCTGCAACTGCATTCGATGTATAAGTTACAGTGATCTTCTGGCTGTTAACATCACCAGAGTCGATGGTTCCGGTAGAACCAACTGTTCCGAATGGAGCAGTCCACAAGTAACCATTTGCAGCTCCAGCAGTTGTTGAAGCAACTGGTAAGGTAGCAGGAGCGATGTAACGATACTTGCGAGCACCGCAAACATCAGATACAGTTTGGATAGAAATAGCAGTAGGTGCCATTGGAGCAGCCAATTTAGTGTTGCTCAACTTAGAAGCCTTACGAACACCATCACCACAATCCGAAGTGAACAATACACGAACACTGTCACCGGCCAAAGCACCATCATTAGATGTGAAAGTTACTGTCAACTTCTGTGAAGTCAATGAACCTGAGTCGATGGTCATGGTTGAAGCCAATGTACCTACGAAAGACCACTGATATCCTGTTGCCGCACCTGCAGTTGTAGAGGCTAATGGCAAGTTTGGAGCGCTATAACGATACTTACGAGCACCGCAAACATTGGTTTGGATTGCTTGAATTGTGATAGCAGTTGGAGCAGCAGGTACGTTCAATTTAGTGTTGCTGAATTTAGAAGCTTTGAAAGCAGTATTTCCGCAAGTAGAATTGTAACGAACCTTGATGGTGTCACCTGCTAATGCAGCGTCATTGGTACTGAAGATCAAAATCAATTTTTGAGAAGTCAAATCACCTGAGTCGATAGTTGCGAACTCAGACAATGAACCTACTAATTCCCACTCCCAACCTGTTGCTGCAGCTTTGGTAGTTGTAGCAGCTGGTAAAGCAGGGGCACTGTAACGATATTTACGTGCACCACAGATATTCGTTTGAAGAGGAGTGATGGTAACAGCAGTAGGCGCTGAAGGCAATGCGGTAGCCACATTGGTCAACTTAGCTGCTTTAGAACGGCTATCGCCGCAACCTGCAGTTGTGTACAATACACGAACACTGTCTCCGGCAAGTCCAGCAGCATTGCTGGTATAAGTAACACGAATTGTTCTTCCATTCAAAGAACCTGAGTCGAGAACAGCATTTGCTCCCAATGTTCCTTCGAATGACCAAGTATAACCCGTAGCAGCTGGAGCGGTTGCTGTTGCAATCGGCAGTGCAGGAGCAGAGTAACGATAAACTTTATTACCGCAAACACTTGGTTGAATAGCAGCGATGGTGATAGCAGTTGGCGCAGCAGGTGCATTCAATGCAGCATTACTCAACTTAGACGCTTTCCATGCACTGTTCAAGCAAGAAGAAGTATAACGAGCACGAACACTGTCTGCATTCGAAGCAGCAGCATTGCTGGTGAATGTTACAGTAATTACACGTGAAGTCAAAGAACCTGAATCGATGGTCATAGATGAAGCCAATGTTCCAACAAATGACCACTCATAACCCAATGCAGCATTTGCAACTGGCATGCTATAGCGATAGCGACGAGCCGCACATACATTGGTTTGGATTGGATTAATGGTGACTGCAGTAGGAGCTGCAATTGCAACTTTGGTTAAAGACTTAGTTGCAGAAGCTGAAGTGTTTCCGCAATCGTTACGTCCAACTACAGTAATAACACCAGTCCATGTAGCAGTCAATGTAGACGTGAAGTTTACAGTGATGGTTCTGCTTCCCTGTCCAGATACGATGGTAGCACCTGTTGGTACAGTCCAGAAATATGAAGATGCGTTTGATATAGCTGGAATGCTATAGGTCTGAGGATTCGTGCATCCAGTAATGTTGCTCGCACCAGTCATTGTTCCAGGAGCATTTACTTCATCGCATGGTACGATCAAGCCATTGAAAGCTGAATCAGTGAAAGCAGCATTCAAAGTAGCCAATGAAGCTGAAGCTGGACGATAGTCTGGAGCGAAATAGTTGTAAGGAGTTATTAGAATACCGCTGGTAGATACCGCTGTATCGTTTCTCCAAATAGTTGAATTGAAAATAGAATCTTTCAACCCTGAAGCTGTTCCAGGTTCAACTACTGAAAAACATCCAGCAATCAAGTTGTTCTGGAATTTACCAGTACCTGCTTGCAAAATTCCACGATTAGTAGATCCATCAATGAATACACCATAAGGATAGTCCATCAAAACTGAGTTAAACAATTTCATCTGACTTCTTCTGCGGATACGAGCAGCACGACGGAATTTGAAAGTTCCTGATGGAGCAGATACACCCGTTGTTCCACGGTATGGTCCGATTTCAGTTACGTTTGTAATCAAACATTTAGTGATTGGTGTGTTTGTAGAACCAGTACCATCGTTATCTGATTCAAAACCTTCTGAAGTTGAACCGGAAGACTGGTCAGAGATGTTCGGGTCACGAACACCCAATGCAAACTGGATAGAACCTGAATATCCGAAATCAGTATCCCAGTTGTCATCCAAGCAACGATAAGCGACCAAATAAGAACAGTTCACCGTTCCACCGAACCATTCGAACGCATCATCATTGATGAATGAAGTTTGAACGTGATCGATCTGAGTACCACGACCAACAGCACCCATGGTCAAACCATTGATCTCTTGGTCTGTCGCAAATACATATCCACCATACTCGATACGAGCATAAGTCAAAACACCAGAATTATCATTATCGTTTGGAGAAGCACCACCACCATATTCGGTGTTTGTTGAAGTAGCGATACCCTCAATGTTAGCAATACCACCCGGACGGTTCAACGCAGCGCGACCCAGGATGATAAGACCACCCCAATCGCCCACCTGACGAGCGCCAGTGTCTTTGCTTGATGTAAACACGATCGGAGCTTCAGCAGTTCCTTGTGCATTGATTTTTGAGTTTTTGGTAATTACCAAGGCAGTACCACCGGAAACAGCCGCGTTACCACGAACTACTGTTCCAGGTTGAATAGTCAAGGTTGCACCATTGGTTACATAAATGATACCATTCAACAAGTAGGTCTTATTTGAAGTCCATGTTGTGTTGGTAGTAATGTTAGCAGATACTGTATCTGTAGCAGCAGGATATACTTTAGATTGTGGATTCCACTCGCACCAACCTTCTGTCCACATAGAAGCAGGAGATGGAGCAAATGCACCACGATAAGTTACCTCACGGATATAAGAAGCTGCTGAAGTAACAATCTTGCGACCATTAAAAGCAGCATCGGTGAAATTCACATCAGACAAAGCAGGCGAGCCTGAAGCCGGACGGTAATCACCTGAAATGTAATCATAAGGGGATACCAACAAACCGGTTGTAGAAACCAATGAATCATTGTTCCAAACAGCGTTGTTGAAGATTGAGTCGGTCAGCAGAGCAGCTGTTCCGGGTTCTACGGCACGGAAACAACCAGCAATGATGTTGTTTTTGAAAACGGTATTACCAGTTTGCAGGTTATTGCGCACGGCAGTTCCATCCATGAAAACACCATAAGGAGCATCGGTGAAAACAGAGTTCAATACTTTCAAGCGTGTAGCACGACGAATGCGCAATGCACGACGGAATTTATAAGTTCCTGATGGAGCTGCTGTTCCAACAGTACCTCTGTAAGAACCTATCCACGTTACGTTAGAGAATACAGCAGAAGTGTATGGCGTGTTGGTTGTACCATTACCATCGTTATCTGATTCAAAACCTTCAGAAGTAGAACCAGATGATTGGTCAGAAATGTTAGGATCGCGTACACCCAAAGCGAATTGTACAGAACCTGAATAACCGAAATCAGAATCAAAGTCGTCATCCAAACTTCTGAAAGAAACCAAGTGTGAACAGTTCACTGTTCCACCGAACCATTCGAAAGCATCATCATTAATAAATGAACATTGTACGTAATCAATCACTGTATTACGACCAACAGAACCCATAGTCAAACCATTGATCTCCTGGTCTGTAGCGAATACATATCCACCATATTCAATACGAGCATATTTCAAGTTACCGGAGTTATCATTGTCATCAGGTGTAGTTGATCCACCATACTCAGTATCGGTAGAAGTAGCGATACCTTCAATGTTGGCAACACCGCCCGGACGGTTCAATGCAGCTTTACCCAGGATAATCACACCACCCCAGTCACCTACCTGACGAGCGCCAGTGTCTTTGCTGGAAGTGAACACGATGGGTGCAGCAGAAGTACCTACCGCATTAATTTTTGAACCCTTGGTGATGATCAAAGCAGTACCACCTGATACGGTAGCATCTCCTTTTACAATAACACCAGGTTGAATGGTCAATGTCGCACCATTCTTTACGTAAATCAACCCACGAAGTAAGTAGGTTTTGCCTGTTGTCCAGGTTGTGTTGGCTGTGATAGCCGCAGAAATGGTATCCGTAGCAGACGGATAAATCGTAGACTGTGGATTGAAGTTTGTCCATCCATCAGTCCAAGGAGTGGTCGGAGCCGGGGCAAACGCGCCGCGGTAATTGACCACTTCAAAGAAGGGGTTTTGTGCCTGCGATACCAATACGGTTATCAGCAAAGCAACGAGTGAAAAGATTTTTTTCATAATGATCGCCGTTTTTAAGGCGACACAAAATTCAAAAACTGATGTTACCTGAACTTACCCAAAAGGTTATGAAAAGGTTACCTTGATGTTAAGAAAATATGAACAGCCAGAAAAAGTCATCAAAAAAATGCTTTCAATAATTTTTCAGGTGAGATCGATAAAATAAAACGCTGTTATTCATTCTATTTTCTGAATATTCTTTTCCAATAGGTATCATCCAGCCAAACTCTACAAGTATCATTGATCAACCTGCATTCTATTTTGAAATTTTCATTGGTACCCATGATGGTTCTTTGGTATGTAAGCGACCAACGATTTTTGTCTAGCGTTTTTATTCCCGACTTCTTCATTTTGTAACCAAAATCTTCTTGGGAAAGCAAATCAATTATTTCCTTATTCGTTTTTTTTTGGATGAAACTACCTTTCAAAAAAGGAAGCATGTTTTCATATTGCTGGTTTTTATGCAGTACCTGTAAATAGGACAATACATCTGTGTTGTAAAAACAAAGTGGATTTTTGAACAGACAATTTTGTTGTCCTTTAGCAATATAAAAGAATGAAATAGAAAAAAGGGCAGCTACGAAGTTTTTATTCATGCTTTTAATTATTTGAAATGCATTGAATCCCTGAAATTACTGAATTAAAGGATGACAATGGAATGGCTGATTTTATGAAGTGTTTTTTGTTGAGTTAGTCATTGAAAGAAATACAGCCCCGAATCAATGTTTTGATAAGATTTGTAGTAGTAAACAATAGAAATTTTCTCAAAACAAATCCAGCTTGTATTTGTTTTGAGCTTATGCAAAAGGCAAGGATCGTATTTCCACATCAACTACATCGACAACTACCCGATCATCATACAGAATGCCATTGGTTTTTGGTTGAAGAATTGTTGTTTTTCAAACAATTTCCCTTTCATAAACAAAAACTCATCCTTCATCGCGCTTCTATGAAAGCCTTTGAGGATTATCTGAAAAAATTCGGTTGTCTTGTAACTTATGTAGAACATCACGAAGCAAATGCTGATGTAAGTAATCTGATTCAATTCATCCAAGGAAAAGGTATTTTAGCCATTGAATTCTACGATCCAACCGATGATTGGCTGTTGAGAAGAATAACGAGTGCATGTATAAAAAACGGTATCGAATACACGAAACACGAATCTCCGATGTTCCTGACACCCGTGAATATTTTGCAAGAATATGCAAACGGGAAAAAACATTTTCATCATGCCGACTTCTACAAGTTTCAGCGAAAACGTTTGAATATTTTGATGGATGAATCCGGTAATCCGGTGGGAGACCAATGGAGTTTCGATGAGGAAAACAGAAAAAAATTACCAAAAGATCTGGTTGTTCCAGCCATAAAAACGCCGGATCAAAACCATTGGATACAGGAAGCCGTTCGTTATGTTGATACCTATTTCTCAAACAATCCTGGAAATGGTGCTGTCGGATTATATCCGGTAACTCATCAAGATGCCGATGATTGGCTGGATGATTTCATCGAAAACAGATTAAATAATTTTGGTCCATACGAAGATGCATTGGCACACAAACAAACGTATCTGTTTCATTCTGTACTTACCCCGATATTAAACATCGGATTGATTGAACCCCGACAAATTATTGATCGGGTACTAGCGTATAATCAGCAAAAACCTGTTCCAATCGCCTCATTGGAAGGATTTATCCGTCAGATCATCGGATGGCGGGAGTTCATGCGATTGGTTTATTTGCAAACAGGCAGCAAACAACGAACCGGAAATTTTTTCAAATTGGATCAAAATATTCCTGATTCATGGTGGAACGGCACCACCGGCATTTTCCCCATCGATCATACCATTAA
>JBILCT010000049.1:0-7054 GCA_044353025.1 Ferruginibacter sp.
TTATTCTTAGAAATGTCTATGATCGTGTTCGTAATTTCTTCCTCCGTCAGTGAATCCAACGCAGATGTTGCCTCATCAAATAATAACAATTTTGGTTTTCGCAATAATGCCCTAGCAATGGAAATCCGTTGTTTCTCTCCTCCACTCAGTTTCAGTCCTCCTTCGCCAATCATGCTATCGATGCCATTTTCTGCCCGCTCTAATAAATTTTTACAGGAAGCTTTTTCCAAGGCAGATGTCAGATCTTCTGAACTTGCATCCGGATTCACAAACATCAGATTCTCACGTATGGTACCACTGAACAGATTGGTTTCCTGTGTAACAAATCCTATTTGTTTGCGCAGGTCATCAAAATGAATCTCCGTCTCATCTAATCCATTGTATAAAATTTTTCCGCATTGCGGCCTGTAGAGTCCCACCAATAATTTCATGAGGGTGGATTTTCCGCTTCCACTCGGACCTACAAATGCAATGGTTTGTCCCATTTGTACTTCGAAGTTGATTCCATCAATGGCTTTGTGTTTGGATGATCGATGTTGAAATTCGACCGAATTGAAAGCAAGCGTGTTTATTTCATGCAGTGGTTTTGGCTCACGAGGAAATGATTCCGGTGTTTTTTTCATCAACTGATCGAAATTCTGCAACGAAGCCTGTGCCTCACGATAAGAAAGCAGAATATTGCCGATTTCCTGCAATGGACCAAATACAAAGAATGAAAAAATCTGCATCGTCACCAATTGTCCGGCATCCATGACCTGATTAAAAATCAACCACATCAGTATAAATAAAATAACCTGTCTTAATGTATTAACCAATGTTCCTTGCAAAAAACTAATGCTCCGTACACGTTTCACTTTTTTAAGTTCGAGACCGAGAATCTTGTAAGTGTTCTTGTTCAATCGGTGTACTTCTTGTTGGGTAAGTCCTAAACTTTTTACCAGTTCTATGTTTCGGAGCGATTCAGTGGTTGCTCCGGCAAGGGCTGTCGTTTCACTGACAATATTTTTTTGAATCAATTTTATTTTCCGGGAAAGTCGGTTGGTGATCCAGGAAAGGATACCAATGCCAACCAAATAAGCAACGGGAATGCGCCAGTTGATATAGATGGCGGCATACACGAATACAAAAACAATTCCTATAATTATACCAAAAAGAATATTGATGAAATTGGTCATGAATCGTTCCACATCTGTTCTTACTTTGGTCAGAATAGAAAGCGTTTCTCCACTGCGTTGATCTTCAAACTCCTGGTAAGGAAGTGTCATGGCGTGTTTAAGTCCGTCCGTAAAAACCTGTGCACCAAATTTTTGAATGATGAGGTTCAGAAAATAATCCTGAAAAGCTTTGGCAACTCTACTAATCATGGCAACAGTGATGGAAAACAGCAGAATATAAAATACGCCGATTTGCCAATAGGGTTTTCCGTCACGAGCAATGGTTTCATTTGCCCAAAAAAACCTGCCATTTGAAAAAATTGTTGTGTTTGATTTATAGTCAGCTGCCAGATTTACCAATTTTCCGAGCAGAATTGGATCTACCAAAGAAAAGCCGATGTTGATGGCAGCCAACAATAATGTGAGTGCAACCAGCCAGCGATGTGGTTTAAGGTAGTGGAGTAAAATTTTCAAAGTTGTGTTTGATTGATGAGTGTATCTGAAAAATAAATTCGAATTTTTTTCGAATTTTCAGGTGCACAAAGGTACAGTTTAGCGAACGGCTTTGGAGTGATTGTTGTTAATTGGTAAGAGTTCGACCATAATCCGGCAGCGCATTTCTTCCATCCAGTTATTGATCGGTCAACCATTTCCCCAGCTCTCCCGGTCTAAACTACGATATTGAATGGCTTCTGCCAGATGTTCAGATTGAATAAATTCTGATCCATCCAAATCGGCGATGGTTCTGCTTACTTTAAGAATTCGATCGTAAGCTCTCGCAGATAGATTTAATCGCTCCATGGCTTTTTTGAGCATCTGTACGGACGTATTATCCAAACGACAGATCTCTTTTAATTGTTTACTACTGATTTGCGCATTGGCATAAATGTGAGGCGTATCACGGTAACGAATACCCTGTATCTCCCTTGCTCGGATCACCCTTGCTCGGATAGATTCACTCTTTTCTCCGGGTGCAGATTGACTGATCGACTCTATATTAACCGGCGTCACTTCCACATGCAAGTCTATTCGATCGAGCAGTGGTCCGGATACTTTGTTGAGATATCGCTGAACAACGATCGGTCCGCACGAACATGTTTTTTCAGGATGATTAAAGTAACCACACGGACAAGGATTCATACTGGCTATCAGCATGAAGTTGGCCGGAAAATCAAGGGCCATGCGGGCGCGTGAGATAGTAACCTTGCGTTCTTCCATTGGCTGACGCATTACTTCCAGCACGGTACGTTTGAATTCGGGCAATTCGTCCAGAAATAAAACGCCATGATGTGCCAGTGAAATCTCTCCGGGTTGAGGATGACCGCCACCACCCACCAAGGCCACGTCTGAAATCGTGTGATGCGGATTTCTAAACGGGCGCTGATGAATCATGGTGGTGTGTTCCGGAAGTTTTCCGGCAACACTGTGGATCTTGGTCGTCTCCAAAGCCTCTTCCAAGGTGAGTGGCGGCAGTATAGAAGGCAAACGCTTGGCCAGCATAGTTTTGCCTGCTCCAGGCGGACCAATCAAGATGGCATTATGTCCGCCTGCTGCCGCTATTTCCAACGCTCGCTTGATGTTCTCCTGCCCGCGCACTTCCGAAAAATCTGTTTCCAGTTCTCTGCCTGCTTCCTCAAAAATCCTTTTTACATCTACTGTTGTCGGATTCCAGGTTTGTTTGCCATTGAGCAATTCAACCAGTTCCTTTAAATGTGAAACCCCATAAACCGGAAAGTCGCCAATCATCGCAGCCTCATTGGCATTGCAAGCCGGTACCACCAAGCCTTGCATCCCATCACGTTTAGCTTGCCAGGCCATCGATAAAGCGCCTCTAATAGGTTTCACTGCTCCATCCAAACTTAATTCGCCCATAATCACCAAGCGGTCAAGTTTTTCCGGAAACAACAACTGCTCAGTAGCCGCCAGCGTACCAATCGCTATGGGTAAATCAAATGAA
The DNA here is from genome assembly GCA_044353025.1 of Ferruginibacter sp. GTDB lineage: Bacteria > Bacteroidota > Bacteroidia > Chitinophagales > Chitinophagaceae > Ferruginibacter. The sequence goes on from JBILCT010000049.1 coordinate 3,112, forward strand.
CTGCCAGACTTTCGAATATCTGCAGGCGCCAAATTAACCAGCAGCTTAGTACGAGGCATATAATAGCCATTCGATTTAATGGCCGATTCAATACGCTGTAAACTTTCTTTGATGGCATTATCGGGCAACCCAACAATGTAATAATTTTTGCCCTGGTTATTTACATCAACCTCCACCGAAATCGGTCGCGCGTCAACCCCATATACCGCACTGCCATGAATTTTTATCATCATGAAGCAAAGCTAGATGGCAGTGGATGATCAGCCTTGTTGATGAGAACCTATAATTCAGAGAAAATTCTATCAAATACTCGGGGAAAATAGCATGGATGTGCTTAAGGCATCAACGATCAAATTCCATACGCATGCCGCATCCATTTTCAATGATCTCGCCATCCTGATATCTGATCATTCCGTTCACCATCGTCAAATCAATCGTTGACTGAAATGAATGTCCTTCAAACGGACTCCATCCACATTTGTACAACAACGATTCCGGAGTAACCAAATGCTTTTTGTTTCGATCCACCACCACCAAATCTGCATAATATCCTTCCCGCAAATAACCACGCTCGCGAATGCGGAAACAATCGGCAACCGCATGACTCATTTTTTTGGCAATCCTCTCCGGACTGATTTTACCTGCTGCTGCATAATCCAACATCAACAACAAAGGATGCTGAACCAATGGTAGTCCTGCATGTGTATGTTCATAATCACCCTGCTTTTCTGAAAGTAAATGCGGCGCATGATCGGTCGCAATCACATCCAAACGATCATCCAACAAGGCTTTCCAAAGCGCCTCCTTGTGATGCGGTGCTTTGATGGCCGGATTACATTTAATTTGATAACCCAGTCTTTCGTAATCATCCGCCGTGAAATGTAAATGATGCACACATACTTCAGACGTGATACGCTTTTCATGTAACGGTGCAAGATTTCCAAACAACATCAACTCTTTTTCTGTGGTGATGTGCAATATGTGTAAACGCGTATTGTATTTCTGAGCCATCTTCACCGCACGAAGCGATGACGCGTAACAGGCCTCCTCATCGCGAATCAAGGGATGATCTTCCGGACCTAAAACTGATTTATTTTGTTTTATTTTTTCAAGATTCTTGCGAATGATGGTTTCATCTTCACAATGTGTGGCAATCAGCATTTCCGTTTCGCTGAAAATTTTCTCCAATGTGTTGAAATTATCCACAAGCATATTACCTGTACTGCTCCCCATGAAAATTTTGATACCGCAGATTTTTTCTTTCATTGAATTAATACGCAATACTTCTTCTGCATTTTGATTACTCACCCCCATGAAGAATGAATAATTTGCAGCAGCAGATGATGAAGCGATGCGGTATTTATCTTCCAGCAAATCAATGGTCAACGCATTGGGAATGGTGTTGGGCATTTCCATGAAACTGGTAACTCCACCGGCCACAGCAGCACGACTTTCGGTTGCTATGTTGGCTTTATGGGTAAGTCCGGGTTCCCGAAAATGAACCTGATCATCAATCACCCCCGGAAAGATCCATTTTCCGCCACAGGGAATCTCCTTCACATTTCCGGTCACCTGAATCTGCGTATCAATTCTTTCAATACGATCTTCTGAAACCAATAAATCCGCTTCAATTATTTTTCCCTCGTTGACAATTTGCGCTTCTTTAAACAGGTATTTTTGCATAACTACTTTTTTAATCAATTCACATGCAAATTATCAAATGGTTCTTCATTTTGACGTTATTTTTTTTGAGTGAGCATGTTGTCGCCCAATCTACCAATCTTTACCTCGATGCAAAGGATTATCATGTATTGGATCGTATGGAAATTTTAAGTTCGGGTTTCAATGGACAGTTATATTCATCACTTAAACCATATGGTCGATCAAATGCAGCTTATATGGCGCTTTGGTCGGATACCAGTTCCGGAAATCGATTGCATTCGAAGGTTGATCAATACAACCGATCCAGCTTATTAATGAATATGCGTGAGGGATCACCGGCTACAGATAGTTTTGAATTTTCACATAAGCCATTGCTAAAACATTTTTATCAAACCAAAGCGAATTTTTATGAAGTGAATCAGCCTGATTTTTTTCTAGTGATCAATCCGGTTTTACAAGTTAGAATGGGTAAGCAAACAGAATATGATAAAAATCTTTTTTTAAATGCCCGCGGTGTAACTGTGCGCGGACGAATCGCGAAAAAGCTAGGGTTCTCATCAACCATCATTGAAAATCAGGAACGCACTCCACAGTTTGTACAAAAACAGATCCACGGAATGCGTGCGGTTCCGGGTGTTGGATTTTATAAATTTTACAAAAGGGATTCTTCCGCCGTTGATTATTTTGACGGAAGAGGCTACCTGGTTTATAATGCCAATAAATACATCGATTTGCAATTTGGATTCGACAAACATTTTATTGGAAACGGATTTCGCAGCCTATTGTTAAGCGATTGGGGAAACAGCTACCTGTTTGCAAAAATCAATACCAGAATCTGGAAATTTCATTACCAGAATTTATTCATGGAATTGAATTCTCCGTTTGTAAAACGCGGCGACTCTTTATTGAAGCGTAAATATGCGGCCATGCATTTTCTTTCGTTTCAGGCTAACCGTTGGTTAAACATCGGATTATATGAAGGCGTTATTTTCGGCAGACCGGATCGGTTCGATTTTCAATACTTAAATCCAGTGATATTTTATCGACATATAGAAGGCACCATTGGAAGTCCGGACAATGCCCTTGCCGGATTGGATATAAAAGCCAATGTAGCTAAGCATTTTCAGTTTTATGGACAATTGATGCTGGATGAATTCATCATCAGTAAAATCAGGAAAAATCCGGGGTATTGGGCCAATAAATATGGAATACAACTTGGCGCAAAATATATCAATGCATTTGGTGTTAAAAATTTGGATTTGCAAGCAGAAGTTAATCGGGTGAGGCCATTCACATACTCACACAATGATACCATCAACAACTACACCCATTACAATCAACCTTTGGCGCATCCATTGGGTGCGAATTTCGAAGAATGGTTAGGCATGGTTCGTTACCAGCCTCATCCACAATGGCGCGTATACGGCAGGATGCAAGTTTATCGGAAAGGATTGGATTCATTGGGCGTAAATACTGGAGGTGATATTTTTAAATCTTATCTCACACGCAACCGCGAAGATGGTTTTACATTGGCCGGCGGAAATCGTTTAACAGTAGCACATGCTACGCTGCAGGTGTCTTATGAATGGAAACAGAATCTCTTCCTGGAAGCGATGATTCAACATCGAACTTACAAAGAGCAGTTGGGTAAATCCGGAGAAAACACGTGGTTCAGTGCAGGACTCAGATGGAATGCCGCCCAACGCATTTTTGATTTTTAGGAAACTATTCGATGATCAATGAGAACGTTAAGGTTCTTGAATTGATTCTGTCTATGACATTCGAGAATTTCAGATCAGGATCCCGACTGTGTACATTCTTCAGGCCCCAACCAAGTTTTAACTCAGGAGATAATACAAAAACAGGAAAATAAAAATGGAATCCAATGCCGGCTTCCATTCCGTAATCGATTTTATTGAGTTTGATCAGCTTCTCTGCATTTCTTTCTCCGGCCGTTGCCGCAAAATCGTATTCAATTTTTCCGCCGCCTAAAATATATACTTTAAAATTGTTGATCCGATCACTGCTGAATTTTAACTGAAGCGGGAATTGCAAGGTGATGCCTTGTACTTTTCTTACGGTTATACTGTCTTCACCCAAAACACGATCAGGGTATTTGAGCCGGTATTCAAACGCTTTTTCTGTAAACACCAGATTCAAAGGATAAGTGCGCAGATCAAAATGATCTCCTAATCGTTTGTTGACTAACCAAGCCAAATTAATACCCGTGCTCTGTAAGCTTTCGATGCCCATGACAGAATCTCTCTCCATGAACAATGGA
>JBILCT010000037.1:0-7548 GCA_044353025.1 Ferruginibacter sp.
ATCGGTTGCAATGACAATGTTATTGTATCTCAACCCCTCATATCCTTCTTCAATGTTCAATGCATGTTGTAAAAGATTGAATTCTTCGTTCTCGTAAACCACTTTTTTGGTTAGCCCATAACAATTCAACGGTTTACCACGCAGACTGAAAACCGCTTGGGTATTGACATTTCTTGCCTTGGTGATTGATCCGCTCGCACTGTCTCCCTCCGTAATGAACAATGTACTCTCTTTCTGTTTTTCAAGAATGATTTCCTTCTCCTTTCCGGTTGGTTCATCGTTGTAATGATATTTACAATCCCGAAGTTTCTTATTGTGGAGATTCGCTTTTTTAGCACGCTCATTGGCCAGTTTTTTAATTCCGGCCAACTCCTTGCGTTCACGTTCATTCTGCTCGATGCGTTTTTTCAGTGCCTCGGCCGTTGAAGGATTTTTATGCAAGAAGTTATCCAACTCTTTTAATAAAAAATCTCCGATAAAATTCTTCATGCTTTGTCCACCTTCCGAAACCGTCTGCGAACCGAGTTTGGTTTTAGTCTGACTTTCAAATACCGGTTCTTGCACCCGAACAGAAATAGCAGCACATATACTTCCACGGATATCTGTAGCGTCGTAATCCTTCTTAAAAAACTCTCGGATAGTTTTTACATAACCCTCCCTGAATGCAGCAAGATGTGTTCCACCCTGTGTAGTAAACTGACCATTCACAAAACTGTAGTACTCTTCACCATATGCATTCTCATGCGTAATGGCCACTTCGATATCTTCTCCTTTCAGGTGAATGATGGGATATCTGAGTTCATCCGCATTGGTATTTCTTTCCAGCAAATCAAGCAATCCATTTTTACTGACGTATTTTTTACCATTCAGGTTCATCACCAAACCAGCGTTCAGGTAACAATAATTCCAGAACTGCTTGTCGAGATACTCCTGAACAAAATGATAGTGCTTGAAAACCGTATCATCCGGCGTAAATTCTACGCGTGTGCCATTGCTTTCTTTGGTTGCGATTTCTTTATGTTCCTTTTTTAAAACACCACGCTCAAATTCGGCAGACTTTTCTTTCCCATCTCTGAATGCAGTCACTTTGAAATAAGTACTCAACGCATTCACCGCTTTCGTACCTACCCCATTCAATCCCACACTTTTTTGAAACGCTTTACTGTCGTATTTCGCACCGGTATTGATTTTACTGACTACATCCACCAGTTTTCCCAATGGAATTCCTCTTCCATAATCTCGAACTACAATAGATTTATCTTGAATAGAAACTTCCACCTGCTTACCATAACCCATGGTATGCTCATCAATGCAGTTATCAATGACCTCTTTGATCAACACATAAATACCGTCATCCGGACTGCTCCCATCTCCAAGTTTCCCGATATACATGCCGGGGCGTAGGCGAATGTGCTCACGCCAGTCTAAACTGCGAATACTATCTTCCGTATATTGGAATAAATCCTTCTCTGTCATGGTATGGATTATTTTACAGAATGTCAATCATCCTGAACCCGCGAATTTAACGCAGGACAGGCCTTGTTTATACTACTGACTTATCCACATAAAGAATCAGATTGTGAAAAACAAGACCAAACATTCCATCAAAATCTAAAAATCGAAGAAAATGAAGCTGCTTCGTTGAATTAATGTAATTTGTTGTCTCAATTTTTTCTTATTTCACTCAATCTCACAACAGAAACTTTGGCCGCTTTGGCCGCACAGAAGCAATCTGAGAATGAAGCATTTAGACGATTTGTAAAACAACAAGACAGTGCAGTAATGGATGCGCTCGTTTTTCCAATTCAAGCTGAAGTTAGCGCTGAAGTAGATTGTACTAGCTGTGGGGCCTGTTGTCAGCATCTGATGATCAATCTCACGGAGGCTGAAATTGAAGGTCCGGCCAAACATTTGAATTTATCCCCAGCCGCATTTATTGATACCCACGTGGAAATAAGCAGTCAGGGACAAATGATCATGAACACGATTCCTTGTCATTTTCTTTGCGAGAAAAAATGCAGTATCTATTCACATCGATTTGAAGATTGCAGAGCATTCCCACATCTGGATAAACCCAATTTCAAGGATCGGATGTTTGGTACGCTCCAGTATTATGGTATCTGTCCGATTATTTACCATGTAGTGGAACGACTTAAATTTGCACTGTCATTTTCACACTCAACTACCGAATCATTATGAATCTTGATTTAACCGGAAAAAACGCCCTGGTTTGCGGCAGTTCTCAAGGATTGGGATTGGCCTCCGCCATTGAACTTTCATTGCTTGGTGCCAACATCACCTTGCTCGCGAGAAACGAAGAAAAACTCAAAGAAGCCATCACAAAATTGGATATAAACCATGGTCAAATCCATCGATATATAACGGCTGATTTCGCTGACCCTGAAAATGTGAGCTCTTGTATCGGACAAGACATCAGCAACGGGATGCATTATGATATTTTGGTCAACAATACCGGTGGGCCTGCCGGTGGCAAAGCCATTGATGCACAAACTACTGAATTCATACAAGCGTTCCAAAGTCACATGATCTGCAATCATATCTTGGTACAGGCGATTGTTCCCGGAATGAAATCGAAAAACTTTGGTCGGATTGTAAATATCATTTCAACCTCAGTTAAACAACCACTTGCCGGATTGGGCGTTAGCAACACCATTCGTGCTGCGGTTGCCAATTGGAGTAAAACCTTGGCCACAGAACTGGCTCCTTTCGGCATCACCGTCAACAACGTGCTTCCCGGTTTTACACAAACCGTTCGTGCAGATTATATCGTTCAGAAAAAAGCAAAGGACACCGGAAAAACAGAGGAACAAATTATGGAAGGTCTGATCAAAGAAATTCCGGCCGGAAGAATCGGTCAACCGGAAGAATTTGGTGCAGCCGTTGCTTTCCTTTGCAGTCCTTCTGCCGCCTACATCAATGGAATCAATCTTCCTGTAGATGGTGGCAGAACAGGCTGTCTCTAAGTTTTAATTTTATGAAGCTCAATCTATCACATCGTTTATTGCAACAGCTGATTGTAATTGTACTATTTATTTTCCCTTGCATCAGCATGGCACAGCCTGTAGGATTTGGTACCCGAAATCCGCATCCATCTGCAGTACTGGAGATATCCGGAACCCAGGGAGGAATGCTATTTCCGCGCATGAACATCAATCAAAGAAATAACATCAATCAACCTGCTGTCGGATTGATGTTGTTTTGTACCAACTGCGGACCCAATGGTGAAATGCAGGTGTATAACGGTCATGCTTGGACGAACATGATTGGTGGACCGGCCAGCGGTATATATCTTCGACCGCTCCAACCTTTCTCCGCCAACGTCAGTAACCGAACATTCACACAAGCCGATGTAAGTTGGACGCCTGCTTTAAACACTTTCAACTCGGATACTGTTTTTTATAAAATCATATTGAATGGTGTAATGCTGTTCGATCGTTTGACTTCCACCCGTCAAACTTTGACCAACCTAAATGCCGGTTCCATTTACCGGGGACAAGTTCAGGCATATACACTGCAAGGCGATACATCCGCAGCATCATTCACCATCGACCTTTACAATCAATCGAATTATTCGTACCTGAATGGATATTACCGTGTAATAGAAACCTCCAAAGTATTGTCAAGCGGAGCTACGTCCAATTACACATTCGTTGGGCAAATTGCACAGATCAATGATTCGGTCATTCAATTCATACAAACCAAAAGAGTTCCCCAAACATGGTGGACCGTGAATTTCAACACCAATATTTATCCGGCATTACAGGATAGTTTAATTGGAACCGGAATCACTCCACGTGGAAGAATCCTTTCTAACGAATTGGTTCGAGTTGGGTATTTGTTTGGAAGCACGCTGGTTTATGATGTGAAACAACGCTGGGAAAAACTCTCAAATCCAGCAGATACTTCAACCATAACATACTCCTATCCTAATGTGCCGAATATGATTACAACGGTTGCGGGAAGTAATACCTCAGGTTCGGGAAGCGGTAGTTCAGGGGATGGTGGTCCGGCCAATTTGGCGAAATTACTGAACCCTTATGATGTTGTAGTGAATGCACAGGGGACAGTTTTTTTCAACGATGGCGGATTTAACTACTCAATCAGAATGGTTACAACAGATGGCATCATCCAACGCTTTGCCGGTAATAACACCTCCGGATTTTCAGGAGACGGCGGATTGGCAATAAACGCCCAACTGAATTTTCCGCAAGGATTAGCGATTGACAAATTCGGAAATGTTTATATCGCAGACGGAGGCAATCGGATCATCCGTAAAGTGAATACACAAGGCATTATTCAAACGATTGCCGGAATACCAGGATCATTTGGATATTCAGGTGATGGTGGTCAGGCTACGGCTGCACAGCTTGCCGCTCCAAACGGCATGGCATTCGATGCCGCGGGCAATTTGTTCTTTGCAGATGCCGGCAGACACGTCATTCGAAAAATCGACACAGCAGGCATCATCACCACCGTGGCCGGTACAGGAACGAGTGGATTTTCAGGCGATGGCGGACCGGCCACTGCAGCACGTTTGTATAGTCCAACCGACATCTGTTTCGATAACAACGGAAACATGATTATTGCTGACCGCGACAATCACGCCATCCGTCGCATCAATCCTTCCGGCATCATAGAAAGAATTGCCGGCATCGGTGGCTTTTTGAACTATGGATTTACCGGGGATGGTGGTGTGGCTACGGCAGCGAAATTGAATAAACCACAAAGCGTTTCAACGGACTCGTTAGGCAATGTTTACTTCAGTGATTATACCAACAACCGAATTCGAAAAATAAATACAAATGGGATCATTCAGACCGTCGGTGGAAACGGACTATCGTCAACCTTGGGTGATGGACCGAATTTTTATGGAGGAGACTATGGAACGGCAACCAATGCTTCTATAAGTGCTCCTTATGGCATCTTCTGGTGGAACAACCAATTGTTTATAGCGAGCAGTTACAGAATCAGAAAGATTCGTCTTTAGAATTTCACACATCGCATACCTGACATGCCTGATGATCCCATTCCAATGGATGAACTAATTGTTTGATACGATAAAGTCAGCTCCAATCCACCTCGATATTGAGAGGCCGCAACCAACTTACTTGTGTTCACATCATAAGTCATACCCAGATTAAACCGCTGATATTCGAGTTTCACAACAGGTATGATTGCATCTTTCGCACGCATAAACAATCCTCCGGAAATCCGAATACGATCATCTTCATAGTTACTTAATGAATGACTCCATAACATTCCCCCTTGAACCATTTCAGCTCCGCCCTCTTTGAATAAGTCCGCATAAAAAGTCACTTGATCAGTCTCTCCTGCAAACATTGTGTATCCACCATTGATGACATATTTGGGCATTAATCGGAACTGATTCTCTTTCATGAAATTCACCTTGGGTTTGGTAAAATGAAATACTCCTAACCCCACATAATAACGTGATCCATTTTCTGTTTCACCACATAAACTCAAACCCGCAGCAGGATCCCAATAAGTAGATCGATTGTTATTAATCACTTGTTGCGTTGGGTTCGTTGCATTGAAAACCCCGCCGTGATATTGGTCATCAAATTGTAATTGGGTAGGATCAAATCTTTGTATAACCGGACCCGCCATAAAACCGGCAGATAAAAACAAATTCCGATCCGGATTAATCGATTTGTGATAATTGACCATCGGAAAAACCTGGGAACGGGTTAATTTGGAATCTCCAGCCTGATCATTTGTCAATTGAACTCCAAATGTGATAAAATCTTCAGAATAAATGGAAACCGGCTTTTTGATTTCCACGCCCAAAGCAATGGTCTGATAGGGTACTGTTACTGATTGCCATTGATTTCGAAAACCGGACGTGATTCTCAAATCACCTTCAAATAATCCGGCAATGGCTGGATTTCTGAGTATGGGCAAATCATAAAACTGAGAAAAATGTATATCCTGTGCTCGGATAACAGATGAACATACGATGATTAGGTACATGGCGAGGAGCCACGCTCTTTTGGCGGTTTTCATAGTACGGGTGTTGGATCGGATATTATAACGCTTATTTCAGCAGCGTAGTATTTCCTTTATGGAAAAAAACTTCTCCGTTGTCGCAAACCACCTCTACCGTGTACACATATACATCTGGAGCGGCCAAAATACCTTTAACGCGCCCATCCCAGCCATTCTTGTAGTCATTGGGAGCTATTGATTTCCGTTCAAACACCAAATTGCCCCAACGATTAAACACCCTGAAAGATCGTATCGTAATACCCACTCCCCTCACCACCAAAATATCATTGATGCCATCTCCATCCGGGGTAAAGGCATTGGCTACAAAAACTTCAGCACCTTTACAAAACGAAATCACCCTCAGTGTGTCTTTTGAAGTGCATCCATAGCTGTTTTGAACGGTCACCACATAAGTTCTATTGGATGAAACAGTCACCTTGGGATTCGGACAATCGGAACAGCTCAATCCTACAGAAGGACTCCAACTCCAGTTAACCGCAGTTGCAGATTGTAAACTCGCATTCAACTGAACCTGTGTTCCACTAGGTGCCTGAATATCCGGACCTGCTTCTACAGTAGGACTTGGAGATATATGCACATATACAAATCCGGTATCACTGAAACAATTATTTGCATCTTTACCAATTACTTGATATCGAGTACTTGCAGAAGGGTTGGCGATTGGATTGGCAATATTGGATTGATTCAATCCGTTTGATGGGAACCATTGATAAGTGGCCGCTTTTTCTGCCTTCAATTGAACCCCTTTTCCTTGACAAACAGTATCGCCGGGTGCCACTTTCAACTCAAATGGATGAATCACATTTATTCGAACGGTATCTTTTTTTCGACAACCAAAAAGATTAAATGCTTCCACAATAAAGTCTGTGGTATCTTGAATATTTGCTTGTGTCGTTGAACAAGTGGCACAACTCAATGGTGCTGATGGCGTCCATACATAACGGTCTGCTCCGCTGGCACGCAATTCTGCAACACTACCCTGACACACGCGAATTTCTGATTGTGCTATCAACGATGGCAAAGCACCCACACTCAATCTGAAATTTTGAATAGCGGGAATACATCCAAATGGACTGTTGGCAGTTACCACTATTTCAGCCGTTTGTGTTTCATCTCCCAAATTAATAGCCTGGAATCTTGGGATAAATCCTGATCCTGAAGACGGAATACCAATGGAAGGATTATTATTGGTCCATGTTATTTCTGTCTCTGAAACAGGACTACTAAAATCAATTCTAGGAATCATTTGTCCTGGACAAGATTTCAAATCAAAAATTGAATCCAGGTAATTTTTAGGATTTACAAAAAGATTAAAACTCATTGGATTCGAAATGCAACTGTTTGATTCTGCTTCGACAGAAATGACTGCTGCGATAGGTTGAACCCCTGTATTGACTGCATTGAAAGATGGTATCACACCTGTTCCGGCAGCACTCAATCCAATGGATGGATTGCTGTTTGTCCATCTAATCTGCGCTCCTTGAACAGAGGTTTGAACGG
>JBILCT010000038.1:0-7528 GCA_044353025.1 Ferruginibacter sp.
CATCGGCATTTTGAAGTATTCTGTCTCTTACCCATGAATAATCGATAGCATGTAAACCAAGCTGATTGTCCATAGGCTTGAGATTTCTAAAAACATTATTTGAATGCTCAATGCTGCTTGTCAGTTTCTCAGCTTGATCCAGGACCAACGTTCGTTTATTTTTCCAATGGTCATGAATGAATGCCAAAACATCCAACCAGGAAGGTTTTCCATGAGCTGGTTTGGGTGGAAAATAGGTGCCTCCATAAAAAGGCTTACCCTCAGGAGTAAGAAACATATTCAGTGGCCATCCACCAGAACCAGTCAGTGCTTGAAGTGCCTCCATAAAAATATCATCCAAATCCGGTCGTTCTTCCCGATCAACTTTTACGTTTATAAAGTGCTCGTTCATGAATGCGGCAGTTTGGTTATCCTCAAAACTCTCGTGCTCCATCACATGACACCAATGACAGGCTGAATAACCAATGCTCACAAGAATTGGTTTGTTGAGCTGAATCGCTTTTTCAAAAATTGATTCGGACCACATTTGCCATTGTACCGGATTTTTGGCATGCTGGCGCAAATACAAACTGGACGAATTCAATAATTCGTTGCGAAAAAGAATTTCCATGTTTTTCTGATTGATGATCTACTTCGACTTCTTGACAGGCACCTTTAAAAATTGATCCAATGCACTGACCATACTAGGGGATTGAGGTGTAGGGGCCAAAATTTCAGGTTGTAACCCTGCATCCTGCATGGATTTGATGGTATTGGCCCCAAATGCGGCCAGCTTGGTTTCTTTCGGATCAAATTTGGGGAAATTTTCCAGCAAACTTTTTACGCCTCCAGGTGTGAAAAAACAAATAACGTCGTATTGACGTGCAATAACTTCTTTAATGTCATTGCTGACGATTTTATAAAGGACCGGCGTTGCATATTCGCATTGATTATTCTTCAACCAATTCGTTATTTCACTATCAAAAGATTCAGAGCAAGGATAAATAAACTTTTCGTTGCTCTTGTGCTTGCTGATTACATCGAACAAACTTTTATTCAACCCATCAGCACCATAAAACACTTTTCTTTTACGATAAAGTATAAATTTTTGAAGGTACAGGGCTACAGATTCAGTAATACAAAAGTATTTGGTGTCTTGCGAAATGGTTTGTTTCATTTCATCACAGACTCGAAAAAAATGATCAATTGAGTTTCTGCTGGTAAAAATTACGGCGGTGAACGCCATTAAATCAATACGTTGTTTTCTAAACTCCCGTGAAGGAATCCCTTCCACCTGAATGAATGGATGAAAATCCACGGTCAAACTATATTTAACTCCTAGATCAAAATATGGAGACCTGGACCCCTCCGGTCTGGGCTGCGTGATCAGAATTTTTTTGATCGCCTTTTTAACTGTTGTTTCCTTGGTAGCCGCTTTCTTGGTTGTAGCCATGATTTCTTAGATCTGCAAAATTACAAACTTTTGCTAACAAACATCACACCCAGACGTGCAAGTAGTAATAACGGAATGAGTTCCAGACAAATCACAAATAAAAAAAAATGAAACTTGCTTAATCTTACAGATGGTAAAATGACCTGATAAGATCTTAAATATCGATATAAAAAAAACAAGCCAAGTAAAATCAATGAAACATTCATAGACATCTTTTGAACGGCTCCTGTTGTAAAAAGCATTAACAAAATTGCAGGTAGAAAAACAAATACCAATAATTTATTAATCATAAAAACTGTAAACAGATAGGCATCCAATACTTGTCTGATTCCAGTAACCCAACTCATTAGTTGAATCATTAAAAATTTAACGATATAAACAGTCGCACAAATTATCAAAATCATCCCAAGCCACCCCCATTGATCCAGTGCCAACCATCCCCTTAATCCGAATTGTACGAAAATAAAAAACGAGAACGATAAAATGAAAAGCATATTAAAAAGCAAAGACTGTAGTTTCGCTTGTAATAGCTGATCTGTTAATTGGGATTGTCTGAGCGACGTGTTGAAAAACACACGAAAAATATTCTCAACATATTGGGTGTACGCAATTCTTAAAACTCCGAGCACTAAGAATAAAAACATGATTATGTAAAAAATAACAGATTGATCTGATGTTTTTTTAACGTGTTGAGGAAGTGATAAAGCGGTGGATGAAGTGTTTAAAAACGGATGTTTTTCAACAAGTTTTTGAATGCTTGAAGTGGAATCTTTTTTTTGACCAATGAAACCTAACGCGTCCCTCATCGAATCCTTGTCCGCTTTTGAAGTATTTATTTGTAAAGAATCTTTTCCGATTTTTTTTTGAGCGTGCGAAGGATGAATGTAAACCCCGCAAAAGAAAAAAAAGATAATGAATAATGTATTACGCATGAGAGAATATAAAATTACATGGTTTGTCATTAAAAATAATTTTGAATCCCGACATGCAATTTCAATTGATCTCTGAAACGAAAGATATCCCCAATTTTCCATCCGGTGGCTAAAGATAAATTCAATATGCCGGCTTTGGTTTCATAGGACAAACCCAATCCGCCACTCATCCAGTTCCCCTTTGGAAAATTTCCACCTTGTTGAATTTCTGTGTGTGCTGCTTCCAGAAAAACAGCCCCATAAGACAGCGGCCCTATTAATCTTCTCAATTCCAAGGTTCCAATTGCATAACCACTTGCATACAAACTTTCTTCATCAAATCCTCTCAGTGTTTGTTGTCCGCCCAGCTGAAACCATTCATTGCGAAAGAGCACCGGACTGACCAGCCAGCCGGTTTGAATCCCGGTTTTTAGTACGATTTGCTTTCCCAATGAGAAATAAGCGTTGATATTCCCTTTCCACTTAAGCTGCGTAAGCGAAGTTCCTATAGAATCATATAGTTTTTGAGGCTCCAATCCATTTCCTTTGATTTGTAATATGGTTGTATTGGGTATTATTTTTTTTCTGCCCGCTATAAAATTGCAATCCGATTCTAAGCCCTTGGAAGGATTTATTCGGCGATTGACCGTTAACCATTTCCATTGGAACCCGAGTTGACTGAGTTGATAATCTGCATTTTCGGGTAATTTTCCGAAAGAGCGAATCTGTTGCGTATCTATGGCTCCTTCCAATAGTGAGGCCTGCTGCCATTGAATAAAAAAGTTTCCTTGCTGTTGTTGATTCAACCGGATTCCTGTTCCAAACCTAGCTTGCCATTGCAAGAAACTGGAATCTTTTTTAAAAAAATCAAATTGTACGTCTGCCCCAAAAGCTGAATTAAATAGAAATGGTCGATTTAAAATGATATTCAATCGTGGTGAAAGTGGTTGCAGTTGCTGCCAACGAAACAAGATTCGTTCTCCCCGACCAAAATAATGTTGAAGGTCAAGATGTACATCTCCAATAAACTGAGCTTTCCCTGTTGGATCAGATGCGGGCTGCCATCCTACCAATGCATTGAACTGATTGCCCTTTCCCTGATCGATGTATAAATTCATATGTGCGCCGGTTGCCAAATAAACAAGATCCGGCGATTGGGCAATGTTGAAAAAAGGAGATTGTTTCAACAGCTCTGTGGCTTGATTTATTTTCTTTTGTGAAAAAGGCATGCCGGGTGCCAGTTGAAGCAACTGATATAAATATTCCGGATGGGCATTTGCATTCCCGAGGATGGAGATACTGTCGAATCGGTAAAAAACATCTTTCTCCAATTTCAGTTTTGCTAGCATAACATTTCCATTCCATTGAATAGAATCTAACTTTACCTGCGCAAACGGATACCCATGGTCTGCAGCATGATCCAATAATAATTCTTCCCAAGCAGCCAAATCATTCACATTTTTCGGCTTTTTGTATTTATCAGAGAACCGGGTTTGAAGCAACCATTGACTGGTGATAGCATCCACTTCAACTTGATCAATTTGAAATTTACTTCCTATAAATAATTCCACTTTTATCGTATCTAAAACCCATTCAATGCGATCAATAGATGCAGCAGCAAAACCTTTCTGATGAAGTTTTAATGGCAATCGATTCAAATAATTGATCGCGGAAATGGAATCTTGAAAGTCAGACTTATCAATCCTCACGCTTGCATTCCAGGTAATAGAATCTGCCGGACTCATCAACCAATGAATGTTGAAACTGGATCGCTGTGCCGTTGTACTGTTAGAAATGAATGCCATGAAAACACAGCAACAACGGAGAAAACTAACCCTGTTTTTTTTTCGATTAACTTGCATGCATTCGGAAATTATTTCCTTTTCTGTAAAACTACATGCTTTGTCGGGCATTTATCTTCATATTCCTTTTTGTAAGCAAGCTTGTCATTACTGCAATTTTCATTTCAGCACAAGTCTAATGAAGAAAAATGCTATGCTGAATGCTATCTTTCGTGAAATGGAATTGGTTGTTCAAAAACAAACCACTGTTCCCACTATTGAAACAATTTATTTCGGAGGTGGCACCCCAAGTTTATTGAAAGATGAGGAGCTGGAAACCTGTATTCGGCGCATTCAAGATCATTTTGATGTCAATGTCGATGCGGAGATTACCTTGGAAATCAATCCGGATGACCTTTCCGAAGAACGGCTGGAAAATTGGCAAAAATTTGGAATAAATAGACTGAGTATTGGCATTCAAAGTTTTGATGAATCTGAACTTCAATGGATGAACCGTGCACATAATCATATGCAAGCCCTCGAAGGATTGAAACTGATCAAACAAGCGGGTTTCTCCAACTTTTCAGCTGATTTGATTTTTGGTTCCCCTTTTCAAACGGATGATGTTTTGAAAGAAAATCTTAGCATCATGCTCGAACATGAAGTCCCTCATTTATCCTGTTATGGATTAACGATGGAGCATGGTACTGCTTATGCTTTATCCGTAAAAAAGAAAAAAGATATTCCGGTCCAGCAAGAGCAACAAGCTAGACAATTTCATATGGTCATGGACACATTGGTTAAGCATGGATATAGCCATTATGAAATCAGCAATTATGCTTTACCCGGTTACGAAAGTAAACACAACAGTAGTTACTGGAAAGGAAAACCATACTTGGGCTTTGGTCCATCAGCCCACTCTTTTGATGGCCAACATATTCGAAGTTGGAACATTGCCAACAATTCAATTTACCTGGAAAATATTGAGCTGGGAGCAAGTCCTTCCTCGCAAGAAATATTAAGTGACAAAGAGCGCTTCAATGAAATGATCATGATTTCATTGAGACTGGAATCCGGTTTGGATTTATCATACGTTCAAGAAAAATTCGGTGCAGTTTCATTAAAGCACGTTGATGACAGTTCATCAAAATTTATACGCTCAGGCTGGCTAATTAAAACCCAGGACAAAAGATTACAGCTTACCCGAACAGGTAAACTTTATGCTGATCATATCGCTGCTGAAATGTTCTTAGCTTAAACCAGCGTGGCCTCGATATTTTGAAAAGCTTTTTCAGCCGAAATTCCTTCCCAAAGAATTTGATATATCGCCTCTGCGATCGGCATTTCCGCTCCAACCTGCTTGTTGATTTTATACATGCATTTGCTTGCGTTGTATCCTTCAGCTACCATGTTCATTTCGAGCATTGCAGACTTTACCGAGTACCCTTTCCCAATCATGTTGCCAAAGCTTCGGTTTCTGCTGTACAATGAATAGCATGTTACCAGTAGATCGCCGAGATATACACTGGCTGAATAATGATTGTGCATGGTACCCTCTCCTTCCACTTCGTGTGAATATCCCACCTCCGGATTTAAAATACCTGCTTTGCGTAAAAAAACGGCCATTTCATCTGCACTGTTGGCAATAAGTACACTCAGAAAATTATCGCCATAATCCAATCCGTGTGCCATACCGGCTGCAATGGCATATATATTTTTTAGAATCGCGGCATATTGAACACCAAAAATATCACGATTGGTCAATGTATTGAGATAATGAGTTCTAAAAGCATTCGCCAGTTCAGATGTTTGTATTTTGTCTGTCCCCGAAAAAGTCAGATAAGATAATTTTTCTGCAGCCACCTCCTCTGCATGACATGGACCCATCACAGAGAAATACTGATCAAGTGGAAAGCTGAAGTGTTTTTCTAAAAATTCATTGAGTAAGATATTTTCATCCGGCAGAATTCCTTTGACTGCAGATATGATTTTTTTTCCGTGAAAAATATCTGCGGGCAATGCTGAAAGTGTGGCTTCAAGATACGCGGCCGGAATAGCGATGAGCAAAGTTTCAGAAGTATTGATCACCTCGGACAAATCCGTTGAAAAATGGATACGATCTGTTTTTAAATGTGCAGATGATAAATAGTGCGGGTGATGCAATCGAATGCGAATCTGATCGATGGTTGATTGCTGACGAATCCACCAGTTTATATGATTACCGTTATCGGTTAAGATTTTTGTGAGTGCCGTCCCCCAGCTTCCACTTCCGATGATTCCAATCTTCATATTTATATTTCGTGTTACGATTAACGTTAGAGTCCCAATTTCTCGACAGCTAACTGAGCTGCTGCATAACTCGCATCTTTCTTGTTATACCCTTTGGCTTCCGCTATGTTTTCTCCATCTACTACAACTGCAACGGTAAAACACCGACGACCATGCTGCTGGCTTTCATCCACCGCTGTAAATTCAACTGATTTTCCGATTTTGTTTGCCCAACCGTACAATCGATTTTTTATATTGATATCTACCGATTCCAATTCCTCTAAAAACATAAAAGGAAGCATGATTCTTTTTTCCACCCAGTGAACAGTGGTTGTATACCCTTTGTCTAAATAAACAGCGCCAACCAAGGCTTCCAGGGTATTTCCAAAGATCTGAGAGATTTTGAGCGATTGATCTTGTCGATTAAACTGGGTTAGTTTTTTGAGTCCCATTTTTATGGCAATGTCATTCAGCATCTGACGATTGACCATTTTGCTGCGCATTTCTGTAAGAAATCCTTCGCCCTTGTATGGGTATTTACGGAATAGATAATGTCCTACCACAGCACTTAAAATAGCATCTCCTAAAAATTCGAGTCGTTCATTGTTTTCATCTGCTCCTTCACGAATAGAGCGATGACTGAGTGCTGCGCGATAAAGCGGAACGTTACCGGGTGAGAACCCGAGTACATTTTTCAGTTCACGTCGAAAGGACCGAATTTCCGGATTGGATGAAAACAGGGAAAACAATTGGGATAGTTTGTCCGAAAATACATTCTTTTCCAACACGTAGCGCAGGGAATCAGGAATTGTATTTCTTTACGATGATAGAAGCATTGTGTCCACCGAATCCGAATGTGTTGCTGAGTGCGGAACGAACGGTTTTGTACTGCGCTTTATTGAACGTAAAATTCAGATTGGCATCCAGTTCGGGATCATCGGTAAAGTGGTTGATCGTAGGTGGAATTACATCTTTGGTAACCGCCATGATACAAGCCAACGCCTCGAGTGCTCCGGCAGCACCCAAACAGTGCCCGGTCATACTTTTGGTTGAACTGATGTTAAGGTTGTACGCATGTGAACCAAAAACATTCAAAATAGCTTTGGTTTCTGCGATATCACCCAATGGAGTGGATG
>JBILCT010000075.1:0-5884 GCA_044353025.1 Ferruginibacter sp.
TACGTTTGGTGAGCAGTACAGGATCTGTTTTGGCAACATCTAATCGTTCAGGAACGAATAATGAGACCATCAATTACACAGTAGCAGTTGGCACTTATTATGCTCGTGTTTATCCAAACAATACCAGCACATTCAATGCTACTACATGTTATACATTACGTGTAGCTTTAGGCACTGCGGCTCGTCCTGCTGATTATGTGTCTATTGATAAGAACAATCCAACCATGCAGTTGGCTCCAAATCCGGTGCATGATAAAATGAATGTTTTATTGTCAGGATTTGAAGGCAATGCGGAAATCAGCGTGTTCAATATGAATGGAACACCATTGATGAAGCGCAAAGCCAACATTGGTTCAACTTCATTTGACTTGTCTAAACTAACCAGCGGTGTTTATTACATCCAGGTTAATCAAGGTAAAGCTATCTTAAGCCGAAGCAAGTTCATCAAGCAATAATTTGATGTTTCTTATTCATAAAAATGTCCCGACGAAAGTCGGGACATTTTTATTTTAACAGCTTCAGTAATAATATATTTAAAATATTTAGGGCTTAGCGTACTTCAATCTTTTTAAACTTTTCGGGATAAAATAACCATCAATTCCCTGGGTGCAAACCGTATACAAAGATTCCAAATCTAAAAATCCATCCTCCCGGATGATTTTTTCAGAAACTTCCACGTTTTTTACTTTTCCGATGATTAAAAAAGTTCCATTGGTTTTGATTGGAATAATTTCGGATAATTCCATTCCGATACGGACTTCTGATTCTTTCACAAATGGAGCGATGAAATCATCTTTCCATTTAGGGGTTAGTCCGGTTGCTTCAAATTCACTGACTCCTTCCGGGTATTTGGCGCTTGTTTGGTGCGCCTGATCAACCATGGATGCTGTTACCTGATTCAAAGTAAACGAGCGTGTTACTTCGATATTTGCAATGGTGTGTGGAGCAGCTTCTCTAGGCCTGTTTAAAAATCCAATCATCGCCGGATCGGCTCCAAAATGAATGATGTTGCTAAAAATTGCCAAATTGGGATTTCCCTGATCATTCACCGTGCCAATTAAAAAGGCCGGTTTATATCCGGACAAACTATTGATAAAGTTTGCACGGTAAATACGATTCCATTGTTCAAAATCTGCGATGGTGAATGTTGCCATGTCATTGGAACAATCAACCGATGAAAAAGTTGAAGCGATTCATTTTTCAACTAGACCACCACATTAATCATCTTCCCTTTTACGAAGATCAACTTTTTGGCAGGTTTCCCTTCCAACCATTTCTGAACAATCTCATTGGCAAAAACAGCAGATTCTACCGCTGCTTCAGTGGCATCCATAGGTAATAAAATATTGGTACGCACTTTACCATTGATGGAAACCGGATATTCCTTTTCACTTTCGATTAAATAGGTCTCTTCAAAAATTGGGAATACTGCATCAAGTATGCTGGTTGAATTTCCCAATCTCATCCAAAGTTCTTCGCATAAATGGGGGGCGTAGGGCGCCAGCAAAATTAGAAGTGGTTCTAAAATACTACGTTGGTTCCCTTTCTGTTCCGTTAATTCATTGACGCAAACCATGAATGCACTGACTGCGGTGTTGAATGAAAAATTTGTGGTATCCTGATCAATTTTTTTTATGGTGCGATGCAATGTTTTCAGAGACATCTCAGTGGGTGTTGCATCATTCCATATCGCTTCTTGTTTGTCGTTGTACATCAATCGAATCAGCTTTTTCAAGAAACGATGAACCCCTTCAATACCTTGTGTATCCCAGGGTTTACTTTGTTCGATTGGACCAAGGAACATTTCATACATTCTGAAAGTATCCGCGCCATATTTAGCAACTAATTCATCCGGGTTAACGGTGTTGAATTTTGATTTGGACATTTTTTCAACCTCAGCTCCGCAGATATATTGATTATTCTCTAAAATAAATGTTGCATCAGACAAATCTGGTTTCCAATTTTTAAAAGCCGTGGTATCCATGATTAATCCATCTACAAAATGAACATCCACATGAATCTGGTCTGTTTCATATTCATTTTTCAATCCTGCTGATACAAACGTATTTGTTCCTTTTATACGATAAGCAAAACGACTGCTCCCTTGAATCATTCCCTGGTTCACAAGTTTTTTAAAAGGCTCGTCGAATTTGATATAACCCAGATCAAACAATACTTTCGTCCACATGCGGCTGTACAATAAATGACCGACCGCATGTTCCGTTCCACCAATATAAACATCTACCGGTCCCCAGTAATCGCTTACTGTACGATCGCAGAATGTTTGGTTGTTTTTAGGGTCCATGTAGCGCAGAAAATACCAGGAAGATCCTGCATAACCGGGCATGGTGGAGGTTTCAAGGTTTTTATCCATCCATTCAGGGATGTTTGCAAGCGGACCTTGACCTTCAGGACCTGGTCCATATTTTTCTACATGTGGTAATTGAAGTGGAAGTTGATTTTCAGACAAAGCGGTTGCAACGCTGTTGTTCCATTGAATGGGGAAGGGCTCGCCCCAATAACGTTGCCGACTAAAGCCTGCATCGTGCATTTTATAATTCACCTTACGCTTGCCTAATTCTGCAGCCTCGATGCGTGAGATAACCAAATCAACAGCTTGTTTGGTGTTGGATATTCCGTTTAAAAAATCAGATTGTTCGAGTGGAAGATCTTTATGAGACTGTGCATGATTGCCATCAAAATGTGTTCCGAAGATATTGGTGACGGGTATATTGAAATGATTGGCAAACAAATAGTCTCTTTGATCACCACAAGGAACTGCCATGATTGCACCTGTACCGTATCCTGCGAGCACATATTCTGCAATCCAGATGGGTATTTTTTTAAGTGTGAAGGGATGAACGGCGTATGCTCCGGTGAAGCAACCGGTAATCTGTTTAACTTCAGCGATGCGCTCACGATCACTTCTGCTTTTTACATAATCGATATAATCGTTTGTTGCTTTCCGTTGACTTTCACTGATCAAAGATGGAACCAATGAATTTTCAGGAGCAAGCACTAAAAAGTCTGCACCAAAAATGGTATCCGGTCGTGTGGTGAATACTTTGATGGTAGCCGGATTTCCATTTACCGCTAAATCATCCACACAAAAATCGATTTCACAACCTTCGCTTTTTCCAATCCAGTTGCGTTGCATTTCTTTCATGGATTCACTGAAATCAACGGTTTCCAATCCATCCAACAGACGATCTGCATATTCGGTGATGCGCAAATACCATTGACGCATTTTTTTCTTTATGACAGGATGTCCACCGCGTTCACTCACACCATTGACTACTTCATCGTTTGCCAAAACGGTACCGAGGGCTTCACACCAATTCACTTCGCCAATGGATGAGAAAGCCAATCGGTAATCCATTAATATATCCGCATGATTTTCCGGACTCATTTGTTTCCATTGTTCTGCGGAAAAATGATGTGGGCTATGTTTTCCTGTACCATTGGTTCCGGTGGTTTCAAATTGACGGATCAATTGCTCGATGGGTTCGGCTTTCTGTTTGACTGGATTGAACCAGCTATTGAACAATTGTAAAAAGATCCATTGGGTCCAGCGATAGTAATCCGGATCGCTGGTTCTGACTTCACGATCCCAGTCATAACAAAATCCGATTTTATCTAATTGGCTTTTGAAGGTTGCGATATTTTTTTCTGTGGTAGCTGCCGGATGTTGTCCGGTTTCGATGGCATATTGTTCAGCAGGCAAACCAAAACTGTCGAAACCCATTGGGTGTAAAACATTGTACCCTTTTAGTCGTTTGTATCTGCTGTAAATATCACTGGCTATATAACCTAACGGATGACCTACGTGAAGACCGGCGCCACTTGGGTATGGGAACATGTCTAGCACATAACAGCTAGGTTTGTTTTCATGATTGGAAACGCGATAAGCGTCTTTTGATTTCCAATGGTCCTGCCATTTTTTTTCTATCGCATTAAATTGATATTCCATGTTATATTTCCCTGTTTCAAGGGTAGAAGAAGAAGTTAAGCAAATTACTTGCCTGGATTTTTAACAAAAATCCCATTATCAAGCCTCGCGAAATTAAATTAAAGCAGGCAAAATCCTCTATTTTTGTAAGCATTGATATTATAATCCAATCCATACCATGGCACAATTCGGGAAAGCAACAACAAAAAGAAACAAACCTTCATATGGCTATGCCATCATTGGTATTTCACTCGTACTTTTTCTTTTTGGTATTGTTGGTTGGTTTTTTCTGAACTTAAGAAAAACCGGAGATTATTTTAAAGAAAATATTCAGGTACATACTTATCTAAACCGTGATGCATCCAAAAAAAGGGTGGATAGTTTAGTAACATACATCCAATCCATCCCTTATGTAAATAAAGTTGAGCATGTAACCAAAGACATGGCTATCGAGCGCTGGAACACCACTAATGATAGCACTTGGAAGCAGTTTTTAAAAAATAATCCTTTGCCGGAGAGTATAGATTTTTATGTGAAAGCGGATCATGTGCAGGAAGATAGTTTGAATGTACTTTCTGCGTTGTTACAAAATCAGTACCCTGGTATTATTTCAGAATTTCAGTTTCCTACAGAAACTGTAACCAAAGTGAGCAGCTATGTTCGTACTGCTGGGATCATATTTATCATCGCAGCGATATTTCTTACTATCCTTGTTGTTTTCTCAATTGATAATACAATTAGGCTGGCCATGTACAGCAACCGTTTTTTAATTAAAACCATGCAGATGGTTGGAGCTACCAGAGGTTTCATTGCTAAGCCAATCAATCAAAGGGCGGTGATCAATGGGTTGTTCGCTTCCATCATTGCCATCTTTGTTTTGTATTTTTCAATTTTAACGGTGGAAGGTTTTTACCCTGACTTTCGATTACTACGAGATAATGGTGGATTGTTCATGTTGTTTTTTGTGATGATTTTACTTGGAATATTGATTTCTCTGGCCTCCACTTATCGATCTGTTATTAAATATCTACGTATGTCATTGGATGACTTGTATTGAGTCGTTTGTTTTTTCCTACATTTGAAAAAAAATGCATTATGGCTGTTGTTCCTAAATCAGAAAATTCAAGCAAAACTGTTTCCATGTTTGGAAAAGAAAACTATGTATTGATGATTGTTGGCTTGTTGGTAGCTGGCTTAGGATTTTTTCTGATGGCCGGTGGTAAAAGTTCGGATCCGAAGCAGTTCAATGCAGAACAGGTATACAGCACAACGCGCATTACTGTTGCGCCCATATTGATTGTTTTAGGTTTTGTGATTGAAGTTTTTGCCATTATGAAAAAACCGAAATCAAACGGGTAACTCCTTTGATTTTTTTGAACTCTTTATCTAAGTGAATATCATTGAAGCTGTCATTGTGGGTATCGTAGAAGGCCTAACTGAATTTCTGCCTATTTCTTCTACGGCGCACATGCGCATCACCGAAAATTTGCTTGGTATTGCCAATGATGATGATTTCGTTCAAACCTTCACCATTGTTATACAGTTGGGGGCTATTCTTTCAGTCGTATGCTTGTACTGGAAAAAATTTCTGCAATTCAGACATCCACAATTTTATTTGAAACTTTTTGTTGCCGTGATACCTGCATTGGTATTGGGAAAACTATTCAACGATTGGATTGATACAATTTTGGAAAAACCCATCGTTATGTCTATTATTTTAGTGCTCGGCGGTGTATTTTTTTTGTTTGTTGATCAGTTGTTTCAACGTCAAACTATAGACCGTGAGGAAGAGATTTCGATTCCGCTTGCATTCAAAATAGGAATCTTTCAATGTCTGGCGATTTTTTTACCCGGATTAAGCAGAAGTGCAGCAACGATTATTGGAGGGATGTCTCAGCGACTTACACGATCTGCAGCAGCGGAGTTTTCCTTTTT